>DATFCH010000401.1:0-2429 GCA_035253345.1 Nitrososphaeraceae archaeon | reverse complement strand
ATCCACAATTATTATATATAAATTGGATTAAATTTCAAGTATATATGATAAGCAGCTATTAACATTAGATGTTCTATTTTATCCATTCATATGTGAACTAGATGTAATTTGAAAAGTATTTTCAAATAAGAGACTTTTGAGATAAAATAATTATATAATACATTTCTTTATTCTAATACTTGAATAGTACAAATTCTTGGTTGTTATTCAGGGGAAATGAGGAGAGAAGTGGAATTTGTTCAGATAAATTAGCTCGAGACGTGTCTTTATTTTGGGTAATAGGATTAGAACCAATGATATCGTCAGCTATTTGTTATAATAATACTATTTATAATTCAACTATTAATGGTAGAATTTTTGCTATCGATATTTATAAAAAAAAGATCAATTGGCAAAAATATATAGGGTCCCCTTTAGTATCTTCACCATTACTGCATGAAAATTTATTGATATGTTGTACTTTTAATACTTGGATTCATAATGATGATTCAAAACACCGTGCAAATAATTTAATCTATGCATTAGATATTAATAAAGAAGGAAATACTAAATGGGAAGTAGAAATATTAGGTGATATTTTTTCTTCCCCGTGTATTTGTGACCAAAAAATAATAGTAGTTGGATCATTAGATTCTACTGTCTATGCAGTTGATTTGACAGGAAATATTATATGGACTTTTAATAGCGGTAACTCTATTTGGTCATCACCAGCAACAAACAAAAAAGACATATTCATTGGATCAGATGATTTTTATCTCTATAATCTCGATTTAGGAGGCAAGTTAAATTGGAAAACTAAGTTAGACGGCAAGATTAGGGCTACTCCAAGTTTGATGAAACTAACTAATTCATTATTCATAGGTACACAAACTGGTATAATGTATTGTTTAGATCAATCTACTGGTTCTATCAAATGGCAACATGAAATTGGTAAGCCTATTCTTTCTTCAGTAGCAATATCAAAAGATAGTATTTTTTTTGGATGTTCTGATAATAATATCTATTCATTAAACTCTAATGATGGTTCATTAAATTGGAAATATGGAACTGAAGGCAAGATTTGGTCTTCACCAGCTATAACACAGAATGAAGGAATACTATATGTAGGATCATTAGATTCCCATATATATGGTTTGGAAAGTGAAACAGGTAGATTAAACTGGAAATTTCCTACAATGAATGCAATAGAATCGTCTCCTTGTATTGTAAATGATATGTTATTTATTAGTTCAAAAGATGGTTTATTATATTGTTTCAATAGTCAAAAAAAAGATATGTAATAAAAATTATCTATACTAATGAGTATATAAAATTGAACTAATAATTAAGATAATAACTAGAAAGTATCTGTCTGATTTACCATTATTCCTAAATTTATTATTGTATTTGCAAGTTTTAATATGTATATATTATGATATAGATAATCATTATTTGTCAATTATACCATTTATTCCTTAACACTTTAATCCTAATTATTAAATTGTTATATGACAATGCATTAATTCTTGTTGTAGAAAATACATTGAAGTAAAAATTATGAAATCAAATTTCAATATATAATTTTATTAGATTTTATAGAATAGATATGATATCGTTATATTTATATCTAAATATTTGTAATCAGTGTAAATCTGTAAAAGTATTAGTTTAAATGATTTGTAAAAAGATAATAGATGATTAACATATTAAATTCTTTTATCTAGAATATCTCTTACAAGTTTAAAAATATTAATCCACATTGGCCAAGTTAATTTTCCTGTATTTGTATTTTGTCTACTAGGATGATATGATGATATTAATACATTGTTAGTATTATTAATATGATAGATGAGTCCGTGTTTAAATTTTAGTTGTTTTATTTTTTTAATTTTGCAAAATTCATCAAAAGCCAATTTTCCTAAAGTTAGAAATACTTTACTAGTTTTACTTAAAAGATTTAATTCTTTATTTAAATATTCATTACAATTATTAATTTCTACTAACAGAGGTTTATTTTTTGGTGGAGCACATTTTACTACAGAGGTAACATAAACATTATTTAATACTAATCCATCATTTCTATCATTACTAAAAGGTTGATTACAAAAATTATATTGATATAGCGCCTTCATAAGCCAATTTCCAGAACTGTCTCCAGTAAACATCCTCCCGGTTCTGTTTCCTCCATGGGCGGCTGGAGCTAGACCGATTATAATCAATTCGGAATTTTTATCTCCAAAACCAGACAAAGGTTTTGACCAGTAATCAATATTGTCATATCGTTTAACTTTGGTAATTCCAACTTTTTTGATATATTCTGCTAATCTGGTACATTTATTACATGCTACAATTCTTTGATTTAGAAAAGTCAAGTCAGAATTAGAATTCTCTATCAATATATACATAAATTATTTTTGTAATGATTTAATGGTTTTGATATGAGTTAATTT
>DATFCH010000400.1:0-3585 GCA_035253345.1 Nitrososphaeraceae archaeon | reverse complement strand
ACTTATCAATTTATTTATTAATTTATAAATTGTTCAAAAAGATTCTAATTTTATATTTAAATATAAATAAAGAAAATAAAATATAGTGATATTTCTATAGAGAACCATCCATTTCGCCATTTGTACTAATAACTTTTTATTCTACTTTTACATAGTATGATATAAATGGTAACTAAAACAAATATACAATATATTGTTTTCTCTACCCTGAGTATCATTACAGTCAGTTTAATTCTATCAATAGTCTTACAACCGCAATTTGCATTTGCTCATGAAAAACAACTAGTCTCAATTAATGGAAAACCGTATCTATTTGTAGTAGGTTCAATTGGTGAACCTGTTTATCTAAATGACAAATCAGGAGTTGAACTATTTGCTTATACCCCTGATCCTAACGATCCTTTATCTGAGGACTCTAATGTTTCAAAACCAATTACTGGTTTAGAAAAAACTTTAAATGTTGAGGTGTCTGCAGGACCAGCAAATAAAACCTTGGATTTCGAACCTGATGAAGAAAATCCTGCACATTATACAGCTACCTTTTTCCCTAGTGCAGAGACTACCTATACCTATACGCTAACCGGTACAGTAGACAATACACCAGTTCATATTAGTTATTCATGTGTTCCTGGTGGTGGAGAAGATGATGACGATGAATCAACAGGAGGAGATAATACAAAGACTGAACTTTCACAAGGTGTAATTAGAGAACAAATGGCAGGAGGTTTTTCATGTCCAATTCCTAGAGATGAAGTAACCATTCCTTAAATTTAATTTATCAAATTCCAGAGCGCAATTGAAATCATCTAATACATTTTCTTTTCAATTTGTCTGACGTATGTATAGGCTATCCATTCTTCTACTGAGATTTATGAAAATTTTATCAAGAAATAATTTTACAAAGATAAATTTTGTATATGTTATGTTCTTTTTAATCATAATCTGTTCCATGTTTCTTTTTCTTTTGGTTTCTTCAAATTCAGATCTGTCCTTGGTAAAAAATGCTTATGCCCATGCTATCCCAGTAAATCAAACTCCAGCTCCTGATTCCATAATTGAAAAAGACAAATTACCATCAAAAGTTATTATTGATTTTTCAGAAAGACCTGTTCCTAGTGTAAGTACTATTCAAGTTCTTAATGAAAAAAATGAAAGGGTAGATAGTGGCGATTTTGTAATAATGGGCGATCATGATAGAGAAGCAATGACAACACTAGATACTACAAAACTTACTGACGGTGTATATACCGTTTCTTGGATGGCACAATCGGCAGATGATGGGCATATTGCAAAAGGCTCATATGTATTTGGAATTGGAAATGTAGGAATGGGTTCATCTTCAAAAACCTCATCATTACAATCAACTAAAGAATTAGCTAATGGTCAACAAAATTATAAAGTGCAAGCTATTACATCTGGCTTAGATGGATTAATAAAATGGCCGCTTATATTATCCCAAATAACAGTAATAGGCGTAATTTTTTCACATCTGTATTTATGGGATTTATTTGGAAAAAAAATATTAATTAAGAAAAACAAGAAATCATCATTATCAAAACCTGGTTCGGATATTCCCACAAATACTATGAAGTTAACATCAAAATACAATAAAAGATTTACATTTATACTATTTATTGCATGTATCACAATCATAATTTCAACAAATTTATTATTGTTTTTGCAAATTATTGAATTAGTTCCTGATAATAATATGTCTAATTATGTATCTACTTTGTTATCATTGATGCAAGGACCATCTGGATTTCTGTGGCTCACAAGGATAGCAACAGCAATAATAATTATATCATGTATAGTTACTTATTATTATTTTATAAAGAAAACAGAAAAAACACAAAATATAAAAACCCATACTACCAAAATAAAACTGAATACTGCAAAGTTAGTTCCGTTACTTTTACTATCCATATCTTTTATAGCTGGTTCTATTAGCATTTTTGCAAATAGTCTGACGAGCCATAATGCAGCGGTAGAATTTTTTCCAACAATTGCAGTTTTTTTAGACTGGATTCATTTTATGGGTGTTTCTCTATGGATAGGCGGTCTATTCTATATATCTGCTATTTTATTAACAGTAATAAAAGATATTACAAAAAATGACGACGAAGAACCCATAACTGAATCTGATATGCAAAAGAAAACAATAACATCAAGAGAGATTTTTTCCATAAATGTAAAAAAAAGATTTATCTTTAATTACTATTTAGCATTATTACTTCCACGATTTTCTCTTATTGCTACTCTTTCTCTTGGAGTAATTGGAATTAGCGGAATATATATGGCATGGGTTAATATTCATGGTTTTAATTTTCTATTTAATAGTGATTATGGGCATATTCTAATAATTAAATTAGTTAGTATTGTACCTTTGATTGTTTTAGGAGGATATCATCAATTAAAACTACATAATACTATTGTTAATATAGCAAGTTTAGGACAAAATAATAGCAATAAAGACAAAAGTAATATTATTGACTTAAATCGTAAAAAAAACCTAAAAACAACACAAGAACAAAATAAAGAAGAACAAACAGAATCAAACAAAATAAATATATTTGGAAGCTTTAGCAAAACAATAAAAATTGAATCTTTGATAGCAATTGGAGTTTTACTTGTAGCATCACTTCTTACTACTACTTCTCCTCCTTCATCTTATTCAACATCAACGAACATGTCTCCTATGGATGAAGGTTTTCATACTATGATGATGATGTCCCAAGATGATTTTAATGACGGTAATAATATACCCATGCAGAATTTAATAAATAATAGCTATGTTAAAGAAGTAAATATCTTAAATGTAACTACTAAATTAGAAATAAATCCTTTTCTCTCTGGGTTCAACACTTTCAAAATTACTTTTACTGATTCGCATAACGAACCATATTCAAATATATCAACTGTAAGAATGATTTTTAAAAATGAACAAGCAGATATTGGGCCTATAACAAAAAAACTTGACCAACTTTCTCCTGGCGTTTATGCTATTACGGGAGGATACATTAGTCAACCAGGAGAATGGAATATTGCAATGGCAGCTCAGCGACCATCAAATTATGATCTTAATTATAAATTTACATCTATGATAAATAGTGCTTCATCATCATCATCGACAGATATGTCAACTACAGCTAATACAAAAACAGATGATGTAGATATCAATAATTCAATGAATATGGATAAATTCTCTATTGAGGCAAGGGATGTTTCTGATCCTTTCACAATGTCTGCAATTACTTTAGCGGTATTTATTGGTCTTGTTAGTTTTTACTTTTACAAAAAAAGTCAACAAAAACTTAGAAAAACCATAGATTTATTGGACCTAATCAATAAGATATAGACTCTATTTAATATTAAGTTATATAATACCTTTATTTAACTTAGTCAGACCAATTAAATAATTTCTGAAGTTTTCATTACTAAATATTTGTGTCCTTTTTAACAGCCTCACAAAATTACTAGATATTTAAATTCACATTTGCAAACGTTGTTATTCTTAATAAATCTAGAGAAAATAAAAATTTCTAATGTGAATTCTTCATTGAAATTATAACTATTAAATTGTTA
>DATFCH010000399.1:0-19860 GCA_035253345.1 Nitrososphaeraceae archaeon | reverse complement strand
TATTTATTCTAACGTTCAATCCTAATGAACGAAATAAGGAGAGTAATTCTCCTCCAGAAATTTTTCGATTAATTTCTCCAGTATTAATAAGTTCTACTATTCTATTTGTTATTGCTCTAGTTTCTGTTGGAAATTGGAATTCTGCTAAATTTAGTACTTCATCTCCTCTATCATACAAATATGATAATAGAATCTCTCTTTCAGAAGGTTTACGTTTTATATTATTTTTTTCTATACTTTCCTTTTTATGTTTTCTCAGACGTTGCATCATTTCTTGCATTTTCTTAGCTTTAAGAATTTCAATATCTGGATCTTCTTCCATTTTATCCTTTAATCACTCCTATAGGAACTAACTTTGCTACTTTAGTTGCAATACCTAATTTATCTGACACGTTTACGACAGAATCTACATCTTTATAAGCTAGAGGTGTTTCTTCTACAATTCCATTCTTTGTTAATGATTTTATATAAATACCTTTTGATTCAAGTTCATCTTTTACTTTTTCAACGGTATAATTTCTTTTAGCCGCACTTCTTGACATAGTTCGTCCAGCTCCATGCGCAGTAGATCCAAAACTTAAGTCAAGAGATTTTTTGTTACCCAATAATATCCAGCTTGCTGTTCCCATTGAACCTGGAATGATTACAGGTTGACCAACCTGTCGATATTTTTCTGAAACTTCTTCCATGCCTGCTGGAAAAGCTCTAGTAGCGCCTTTTCTATGAATAACTAATTCTCTCATACCTTCTCCATTTATCTTATGTCGTTCTACTTTGGCTATATTATGTGCTACATCATAAACTAATCTCATATCTAATTCGGTTTCTGATATTGAAAACACTTTTTCAAATATTTTTCTAGTAAAATGTGTAATTATTTGTCTATTAGACCAAGCAAAATTCAAAGCTGTGTACATTGCTTTTCTATAATTTTCTCCTTCAATTGAATTATTTGGAACACATGCTAGTTCTCTATCAATTAATTCAATGTTGTATTTTTTTAAAGATTGCTCAGCATAACGTAAATAATCACTACAAATCTGATGTCCAAATCCTCGTGAACCACAATGTATCAATACTGTTATTTGACCTTTTTCTAGTCCCATAATTTTTGCTGCATTTTCATCGAAAATTTGTTGAATCTGTTGAATTTCTAGGAAATGATTTCCTGAACCTAAACTGCCTAATTGTGGAGCTCCTCTTTTTCTAGCTGTATCTGAAACACTTTCAGGGTCTGCTCCTAGCATTTTACCTTTCTCTTCACATGCTTCAGAATCTTCTTTATATCCATAGTTATGTTCAATTGCCCAGTCGACTCCTTCTATTAATAAATCATCTAATTTTGATTTGTTGAGTTTAATAGTTCCTTCGCTTCCTACTCCAGATGGAATTGAAGTAAATAATTGATTTACCAGATCCTTTAGTCGAGGTCTGACTTGAGTTATATTAAGATTAGATCTAAGCAATCTAACTCCACAGTTAATATCATAACCTACTCCTCCAGGACTAATTACTCCTTCTTCTAGGTCGGTAGCTGCGACCCCACCTACTGGAAACCCATATCCTTCATGACCATCTGGCAATACAACTACATTTTTTTTTACCCCAGGAAGTGTAGAAACATTGACAGCTTGATCGAGTGTTCGGTCTTCGCTCATTTTTAAAATCAAATTATCATCTGCATAAATTGTAACTGGTACATTCATTCGTTTAGATGTATCAACGTTAATCTTAAATTCGAATTCGTTTAATTTCTCAATAACATGATTGCCTCGCTTGGTTATTATTTTATTCATTATATTTGATTATTTTTATTATAATGTAATGATTATAAGCCTTGCTTGACTATTATAAAAATTAATCTTAAATTTCATTTAAATATTGCTACAAATAAAAATAAAATTAATGTTATTTTCTTCATATTTTTAAATCAAATTAATATAAATTCAATAAACATTTTTTTCTAATATTTTAATATACAACTGTGAAATTCAATTGAATTTTTTACTGCTTTAAACAGGTTGATTATAATAACTACAACAAATAAAATTCATTTATTAATTTTAGTAATAGAAAAAAGGTTTGTATATCATTTTTTATCCTACTTCATTATTGATTAGTTATTTTTTGATATATGAAAAACTGTTCTTAACATCAGAATTTTTTGACTTTAATTTACTATAATAAAAACACAAAAAAATTGGATTATAAAAAAATGAAGTTAATTATTTCTTAAAATTCAAATCAAAGATCTAAGTATAATAAGACAACCTTGTAGATATAAGCTCGAATTGCTCTTGGGGTTATTTTATTATCTTGGAAATTATTAATGTAATAATACTCGATTGCTAGGAGGTTTAATTTAATATATAAAATGATGGAATAATCATATTTATCATCTTAAAGATAATATTAAACATCAAAATTCTTAATGGTGTTTTCAATTTTTTAAACAGTGAAATTTTTAGGAATTAATGAAATAGCACTTCAATCTCATCGTGTTATAAAAAATCACAATAGATGTTGATTAAATAGTAATTTGTCTCATCCAATTTGGAAGAAATAGAGCTTATTTAAGGCATTGATACATAATTTTTTATCTTCAGCTTCGATTAAGACTAATATAGTTATAATAATTGTTTATTTAATATTATCTCACTAATAATAAAGAAATGAAATTATGAATGTTTACTGGTATCGTAGAAGCTTTATGTAAAGTAAAATCTGCTAAAGAGATAAAAAAAGAGACAACAAAATATCCTGCTGAAATTGCATTATCTATAGATCTAGGAAAATTAAGTAAGGGGTTAAAAAATGGTCAAAGCGTAGCAGTAAACGGAGTATGTTTGACAATAATCAAATTACATGGATGTGTTGCAGAATTTTCATTAATTGGAGAGACAATAAGAAAAACATCTTTGGGTTCAACAAAGAAAGGCGACAGAGTTAATATCGAAAGAAGTATGAAAGCTTCTGGTAGATTTGATGGTCATTTTGTTCAAGGTCATGTAGATTGTACAGCTATTATCTACAACAAAATTATTTATCCAAATGAAACAAAACTTTTTATTAAAATCTCTGAAACACAGAACCAATTATCCCGATATATATTACAAAAGGGTTCAATTACAATTGATGGTATCAGCTTGACTGTAGTAGACATAAGGAAAAACTTATTATCTGTATCTTTGATACCTCATACATTAGAAAAAACAACTTTAGGAAGAAAATCAATTGGGGATATCGTTAATATTGAATTTGATATTGTTGGTAAGTATATTTCAAAACTATTACCAAAAAAATAGTATTAACAAATTTGTTAGTAAAATATATAATAACTATTGTTTTTATAATTGATATTGTCAACAGTGAAAGAGGCAATAGCTGCACTTATTCAAGGAAAATTTGTTCTTATTCATGACGATGACAATAGAGAAAATGAAATAGATATCATCATAGCTGCAGAATATATAAAACCATTTCATGTATCAACCATGAGAAATGACGGTGGCGGTTTGCTATGTTTAGCTATAGATGGATGTATTTCTAAGAAATTGGGACTATTATATTTACACGATATTTTAAACTGTGTTTCTAATGATCATCCTCTATTTTCAACTATGACAAATGGTAGGTCTCCTTATGGAGATAAACCATCTTTCTCTATTTCTGTTAATCATAGAGGTACCTATACTGGAATTACTGACTATGATCGTGCACTAACAATTTCCAAACTTGCTTTAGTTTGCAAAAATATTGATGTTGGTGGTGTATCAGAATTTATCAAGAACTTTAGGACTCCAGGTCATGTTCCTCTACTGATTGCAGCAAATGGCCTTTTGAAAGAACGATTTGGTCATACAGAACTTGCTGTTTATTTGGCTAAAATAGCAGGTTTAACTCCAGCGGTTGCCATCTGTGAAATGCTTGATTCTCACACTTTTAGATCTCTATCTATTTCGGAAGCTTACAAGTACGCAAAAATAAATGATCTTCCGATATTAGAAGCTAATCAATTAAAGACGTATTCGGTGATTTAAATTTCAATTGATTAAAATTCGATTAGCAATAGTTGTATCTGAATTCAATTATGAAATTACTAAAGTAATGTTAGAAGAAGCAAAAGTTCACGCATCAAAGTTAAACTCAACAATTAGTCATATTTGTTATGTTCCTGGAACTTTTGATATGCCTTTAGTAATAAGCTACTTATTACAAGATAGTTCTATTGATGCTATTATTACTTTAGGCGCAGTTATAAAAGGTGATACGAATCATGACATACTAATTGCTGAAAATACAGCTAGACTGATATCAGATTTATCTTTAAATTTTAAAAAACCTATTGCATTAGGCATATCAGGACCGAACATGACTGTTGAACAAGCTTGGGAAAGATCAAAAACAGTTCCAATACGAGCAGTAAATGCAGCAATAAATATGGTCACAAGAATAAAAAAATTAAACGAAATGCAACATAATCAAAATGAAACAATTATTATAAAATGAATATTCAACTAACAATCATTAAAATAGAAGGTTATGGTACATGGACCTTAACCCTTGGTAGTGATAGAGAAGCAGAATTGCAAATACTTCAAGCAGAGATTTATCACGATCTTCAAAAATTATTTTCAAAATATAATTCCCTTGTATTCTTTAATAGATTTGATGAATATTTTGTAATTACAAATACGTTAACATTACAGGACCATGTTTCGATTATGAAAGAGATTTCTCTTAAACATCCAGCACTTTGTATATCTTTTACAATCGGGAATGGAAAAACTCCACTAGATGCAAATATTGATGCATATCAAGCAAGAAAAAATTGCAAACTACTTGATAAAGAATTTAAAATCTACGGCGAAATAGAAAATATTTCAAATATATCTTCTACTATGAATTATGGAAAATTAAAAATACTTCATATCGATATAAATAGTTCATCTGACATCGGGAATTATATTTCACCTTACGAGACTACTTTTAAGGTAATGAAATCCTATGTTCTTCTGATGGATAAATTCCTTAAGAAAAATTCTTTAACTTTCTTTATGGGAGGTGATAATTTTATGGTTATAGCTGATTTAATAGAAAAAGATGAAATCTCTTATTTATTAAATGGTGTTTCTGATGAATTAAATATTAAATTTAACTGTGGTATAGGATTTGGGAAGACATCTAGAGAATCAGCCAAGAATGCTACAGAAGCTCTAGACTTGATAAGAAAATTACGTAAGAAAGGACAAATTATTCCAATTTATGAAATTAAATGAGTTTTATAATTAGAAATATTAGTATGTTATATGGACATGATTTGCATTTTATAGATAAAGGATTTATTTGTATTAATGCAAAAGGAATAATAATAGATGTAGGTGAAGAGGATACATATCAAGATCAGTATAATTTTATTGATAAAGTTTATGATGGAAGAGGATTTCTAGTTATTCCTGGTTTTATTAATTCTCATACTCATATAGCAGATTCAATAGGTAAGGATATATCAATTAGTTCTACTTTTAATGAAATGATTAATCCCATTTATGGAATTAAAAAGAAAATTCTGAATAGAAGTTTCGAAGAACATCTTAGATATTTTATCCGAACTTCTGCTATTTCTATGATTAAAAAAGGTACGATATACTTTATAGATTTTCGTGAAGGCGGACCTAAAGGGATTGAATTGTTAAAAGAAGCTACAATAGATCTGCCAATAAAATCAGTTATTTTAGGTAGAGTAGAATATTATTTTGATTTAAAAAATATACTGAAAAATAAACAACAAACAAAAAAACAAAATAGTGATGAAAAATTAGTTAAGCTATCAAAACCATCATTAGAATCTCTTTCAAAAGTACTGGAATTAAGTGATGGATTAGGATTAAGCGGAGCAAATGAAAATACTGATGACGCTCTTAAACAATATAAAAATACGGTCAGAAAATTCAATAAAAATAATTGTCCAAGTCATAAAAAAAAATTAATTGCTATTCATGCGGCTGAGTCTAAAAGTACTATCCAATTCTCTAAATCGTGTACTGGAAAAACCGAAGTTGAGAGAATTATGAATTTTCTTAAACCAGATATATTGATACATATGACGCATGCTAATACCCAAGATTTCGTTCTTGCTTTATCCGATAACGTAGGTATAGTATTGTGTCCAAGATCTAATGGAATTCTGGGAAATGGAATTCCAGATGTTGTAACTATGTTAAAATTTGGATTTAAAATAGCATTAGGTACTGATAATATTATGCTAAATTCTGCAGATCTTTTACAAGAATTAGATTATTTATGGAAAGTAATTAAATCGAGATCATCCAAATATTCTAATTTGATAGATCCAAAAGAACTATTAAAAATGATTACTGTTAATCCTGGCGAAATATTTAATTTGAATTCTGGCTCGATACAAATTGGAAAATGTGCGGATCTTTTATTTATCGATAAATATGATATAGATTTACAGCCTATTCATAATATCTATTCTTCTATTATTCATAGACTTTCTTATAGAGCAATAAAAGCTATTATGATAAATGGTAGGTTTATTAATGAAATTCCCTGATGATTTCAAAATAATTATTAATTCTGCTATGACCATAGATGGAAAGATTTCTTCTCATAGCGGAAATTCATGTATCTCTTCAAAGAGAGATTTAATACGTGTTCATAAATTGAGATCTAAAGTCGACGCAATAGTTGTTGGTATAAACACAGTTATTATAGATAATCCTATGTTAAATATTAGATTTATAAGGAATCGTAGTATACCTCCAACGCGTATTATTATAGATAGTCATGGAAGGATACCATTAGACTCTAAAATTCTAAAGTCTGCTGCTAAAATTAAAACTATAATTGTTGTTACAAAACAGGCAAGTAGAGATACGATAAAACAGATAAAGAAATCTGGAGCTTATGTCATTATTATAGGATCAAAGCTAGTAAATTTAAAAAAACTTTTTAGAATACTCTATGATATGGGTTATAGAAAAATCCTTGTTGAAGGAGGAGGAGAATTAAATTGGTCATGTTTACGTGATGGAATTGTAACTGAATTGATTATAACTATCGCACCTAAAGTTCTTGGAGGAAGAAATGCTATTACTCTTGTTGAGGGAATTGGATATTCTACAATATCGCAAGGTATAAAATTAAAGCTTGCTAAAATTATTCAAAACAAAAAAGATAACGAAATAACGCTTTATTATAACAAATAAAACACTAAAATTATTTTTCCTTTGAAATTTCAGATAGTATTTGATCGATTTTATATCTTAATGCCTCTTTTGTATAGTTATTGTCTGTCATAGCAAGGTTTTCATTACAAGTAGGACATTTGAAAAAAGATTCTATAGCTACATCAAATTTTATTCTTTGACATTCATTATTTCCGCAATGATAAAACTCAGAAGATTCTTCGTACTCTAATCTTTTTTGCAATCTATCAAGGATTTTTTTCTTCTGATTATCTATAAAATTATCAACTTGGTCGCTTTTAGCGCGCCAGCGATATACAAACCAACCTTTCTTTTCATCTTTCACTCTGATTCCAGTGATTAGTGCTTTCCCAAACATATCATATAATACTTTTCTTATAACATTAATTCTCATTCCTGTTGCGCCTGCAATTTCCTCGTCAGTCGCATCTTCGGTATTTAAGAGTGCTTTAGCAACCTTTTGATATTCTTCTCCACCTATTAAATTGGATATTTTTGCAAAAGATTCTTCATTATCAATAGATGGCATAAACAATAATATATTTTATCATTCAGGTATTATATATTTACCGAAGATCCCATTACTTGAATTAAATGTAATTTATGAAAATATCCGGATAATAAAAAATCGAATCTCAATTATTTAAAAATATTATATGTGTTTAAATTGGAAACTATTATTTTCTGGTATTTCGATTTGAAAATTTTTTATGTCTAAAATTTTTTCTCTTAGTATTTTTATAATTAGGTCTTGATCTTGTGTTAAAAGTTTTTTTATTATTTAAATAGTTATTTTTATTTGTATTTTTGTAAATTTTAGGTATAGGAATACCAATTTCCTCATTTATCTGACGAACATTATATTGAGTATATTTCAAAATTTTTTCAAATTCAGAAATTTTGTCTACAGCAACTAGTGAAATAGCTTTTCCATCAGAATTTGCTCTTGCAGTTCTACCAATTCTATGAAAATAAGTTAAAGGATCATGAGGAATATCGTAATTAATAACATATTTTATGGAAGGGATATCTATTCCTCTAGATGCGATATCTGTAGCCACTAGTATTTGTTCTTGTTCGTTTCTAAATTTATACATGTTATAATTTCGTTGTTTTTGAGAAAGATCACCGTGTAATGCAATTACTTTTAATAGTTCTTTTTTTCTTAAATTCATTGCTAATTGTTCAGCTTTTTGTTTTGTTGAAGTAAAAATCACGATCTGATTATTATGGTTTTTAATAAAATCGCATAAATGATCGTATTTTTCTTTTTCATTTATTATTAAATACATTTGTTCAATATTTTTTAATGTTATATCAGTTTGATTTACAGTAACGTGAACTGGATTTTTCATATATTTTTTACTGATTTCGATTATATCTGGAAATATTGTTGCTGAAAAAAGACATAATTGTTTTTTATGTTTTAACTTTCTAAATATATAATTGATATCATCAATAAAACCCATATCTAACATTCGATCCGCCTCATCTAAAACTACAAAATCTATCCAATTTAGGTCAATTGTATTTTGTTTTATATGGTCAATTAATCTTCCAGGCGTTGCAACAACAATGTGAACACCGCTATCAAGTTTAATGATCTGATTTCTAATATTTTGTCCTCCATAAATAGCAGCAACTTTTGTTTCTGTATATTTTGATAGTCTTTTAATTTCACTTGTTACTTGAATTGCTAATTCTCTTGTTGGAACTAGTACTAAAGCTTGTATATTTCTATTTTTTTTGATTTTCATTAAAATAGGTAATGAATATGCTGCAGTCTTTCCTGTTCCTGTATGTGCCTGTCCAATTATGTCCCTTCCGTCTAAGAATATTGGAATTGCTTTTTCTTGAATAGGAAATGGTGTTATATATCCATTTTCTTTTAGTGATAACAATATTTCTCTATTTAGTCCTAAATCATCGAATTGTTTTTTCATAAATTTCACAGATTGTATAATAATCATTGTTCTATCTAATCTAAATCTTTTGAAGATTCAAGTTTTATGACGATATTATTGAGTAATTAATTTGACTTAATTATTATATCATAAAAAAAACTAATACAAACACTAATACGACTGTTTTTGTATTAATATTGTGATATATACATAATGATGGCTACAGATGAAGAACTAAAAGAAAAAAAACTACGCGGCTCAGGAGGATATATTATTGCCAGAATTTCAGATCATGAACAAAAAAAAGGAAATTTAGGTGGACCCGAGTTATTTATTGCAGGAATTGGAAGATTACCAGAAGATAGAATTCTAAAATATTATTGCAATAAATGTGAGAAAGACTATAAATCGTCTCCTACTTTAACTTATGACAATCCAAATGAAGAAGTAGGAGAAGGAGTAGTTTTAATTGAAAAAGGTGAATATAAATGCTCAGTTTGTAGTACAGTTATATCTCAATATCGTAAATTTAATAATGAAACTTCCAATAATAATAATAATAACATATCTTCTTTCTCGCAATCAAAATCAATAGATGTCACTAAATCTCCTAACGAATCTGAAAAACAGGTAATTTCATCAAACATAGATGAAAAAAATACTTTGGAATCAAAACATTCTGACATTACAGATGCTAAAACTACTAATATAACTATTGCTAAAGGTAAATATTTTCCTATTCAGTCAATTATCGGAATGCCAGTTTATGACCATGAAGCCATGTTAGTTGGAAATGTTCAAGAAATTGGTCTTAGAAAAGCACCTGATGGTACAATACAGGTTACGCTCAAAATTAATAATCAGGGCAGTATATCTAAAACAAATGATAATGAATTGTATGAAGAAATTGGCTGGTCTGACATTTCTAAAATTGGAGATATTGTTCTTATAAAATTACAACAAAACGAAATATCATCAAATAGTTCTTCAAATAAAAAAATATGTATTGCATGCCAATATCATAATGAATCAGATGCTCTTTATTGCGAACAATGTGGTAAAAAACTAGAAGTATAATAATTTTCTTCTAATTTTCATTATTCGCGTAGTTATTTATTTTTGATTTTTTAATCCTATACGAACGTCGACTGCTCTTACTCCATTACCTTTTTTTAATACAAGTAATGGATTCATATCAAATTCTTCAATTTCAGGAAAATCATTAACTAATTGTGATAAACGCTGAATACTTTCTACTATTCCATCTATATCTGATTCTTTTTCTCCTCTTGCTCCTTTTAATAGATTAATAGTTTTTATAGAATTTACCATTTCATTTGCCATGTCTCCATCTATAGGAGCCAACCTAAATGTGACATCTTTTAGGATTTCTACATATATTCCACCTAAACCAAACATTATTAATGGCCCAAATAGTGGATCTCGTTTTGCTCCTAAAATTGTCTCCTTTGCAGAACTTATCATTTCCTGAACTAAAACTCCTTTGATCTCTGCGTTAGGATTATATTTTTTTGCATTTAACAATATTTCGTTAAATGCTTTTATAGCTTCTGACTGATTCTTGATCCCGATCTTAACACCTCCTGCATCTGATTTATGAATGATCTGCGGAGAAACAATTTTCATAACAACTGGATAACCAATTTCTTCTGCTGCTCTAGTAGATTCTTCTTCATTTGTAACCAGAATTTTTTTTGGGGTTGAAAATCCGTAAGCTTTTAGTATTTCGTAACCTTCTTCTTCAAGCAAATTAGTTCTGTTAGATTTTAGCACATTCTCGAAGACATTTCTTACTTTTGCCTTGTCTACTTCAAATTGTTTTGGTGATGTATCTTCTTTTTCAATCCATCTGCTATGTCTAAACATTGCTTCTAGTGTTCTTATTGCAGGTTCTGCATACATAAAATGAGGAATTCCTCCTTCTGAAAGAATTTTTTTATTTTCTGTTCCTTCAGCCAATCCCATCAAAGCAGCTAACATTGTTTTCCCCGAATCTTTTGATGTTTTTATTATTGTTTTTGCTAATTCATTATAATCTAATGTTGCAGATGGGGTACACATTGTAACTACTGCACTAACATTATTATTGGATAAAACTTCACTCAAAACTTTTTCAAATCTATTAAAATCTGCATCTCCAACTATATCCACAGGATTCCTAGCAGATCCATGAGGCGGTATAACTTTGGCTATTTCAGACTTTGAGCTAGAAATGTCCGCCATTTTTAATCCGTATTTGGAGCAGGCATCAGTAGAAATTATAGCTGGACCGCCTGCATTAGATACTATCACTACTCCACCATTAGAAGGTGGTGTGGGTTGCTTGGCAAAAGCTGTAGATATATCAAATAATTCTTGCATGGTATCTACCCTGATAACTCCTGATTGTTTTAACAAGGCATCATATGTTTCATCAGAACCCATCAAAGCACCTGTATGTGACATAGCTGCTTTTGCTCCTTCTGGTGTTCTACCTGATTTTAAAACAAGAATAGGTTTCTTTTTTTCTTTTGTTATCTTTCTAGCCACTTGCATAAATTTTCTCCCGTCATGGATATCCTCTAGATACATGACAATTACTCTTGTTTCGTCATCTTCAGAAAGTAATTCTAATATATCATTTTCATCCATGTCTACTTTATTTCCCATACTAATTACTTTTGAGAAGCCTATTCCTTGAGCTATAGCATCTTCGACAGTAGCAGCGCATATAGCGCCACTTTGTGATACGAGAGCTATTCCTCCCACTTCAGGTGTAATTTTTAAAAATGTAGCATTCATCATGCTATTTTGAGATAAACTCATTATTCCTAAGCAATTTGGGCCGATTATTCTTGTTCCATACTTTTTACCAATATCTCCAATTTGATTTTCAAGTTGTGCTCCAGATTCATCAACTTCTTTAAATCCTGCAGAAACTATTATTACTCCTTTTATTTTCTTTTTCCCGATTTCTTCCATTACTTGAGGAACAATCTTGTTTGGAGTAGCTATTACTGCCAAGTCAACATCTTCTGCTATATCTAAAACACTTTTAAAAGCAGTAATTCCAAATACGGTTGGATTAGATGGAGTAATAGGGAATATTTTACCTTTATAGCCATTGATAATATTTGAAAAAATAGCTTTTCCCACTCCTGGCTTTTCAGAAGCACCTATTACAGCAATTGAATTCGGATTAAAGAAAATATTCTTTGAGTCAGATGGCGATGAAGAAAGAGAATATGTCATAATAATCGTTTCACAAAATCATGGTTATATGTATTCCTGTTACGATTTATTTTGAAATAAATATATAACACACAATTGCCCCAATAATAATAATTTACCATTTTTTTGAAAAGTTAAATTATTCTCTTTTCACAAATTGAAATATTGACAAACCCGATTGAAAAAATAGTTGATTCAGAAATTAATACCATGATCTTGGATCTTAAGGCGTTGATTAATATTCCAAGCGTATCTGCAAAAAATCAAAGTCTTGTTGAATGTGCAGAAGTAATTTCAACTCTTATGAATAGAGTTGGAATTCATTCAGAAATTATTTATTTAGATCCTCAAGATAAAAATAGTACTTCTCCTAAACCGCCTCCTATAGTATATGGGGAAATCAAATCAAAGAAAAATCCCAATGGCAAAACTATATTATTTTACAATCATTATGACGTGCAACCAGAAGATCCTATAGATCAATGGAATTTTCCTCCTTTTAGTGGCGAAGTTTCTGGGAATTATATTTATGGAAGAGGTGCATCAGATGATAAAGGTGAATTAATTACTAGAATAAAAGCAGTTGAATATTTTCTAAGAGAAACAGGTGATGTTCCATGCAATATTAAATTTTTAGTAGAAGGAGAAGAAGAAATTGGAAGTATTCATATTGAAAACTATCTAAATAAATACAAAGAAAAATTTTCATGTGACGGAATCATATGGGAATTTGGGTATGTAAATGAAAAAAATGTACCCATAATAAGTTTGGGAATGAAAGGTTTATTGTATACTGAATTAATTGCTTTCGGTCCTAACAAAGATACTCATTCAAGTTTAGCAGTAATTGTAGAAAATCCAGCATGGAATTTAATAAAACTACTAAATAGCATAAGAGATGAAAATGGAAAAATACTAATTTCAGATTGGTACAAAGAAGTAAGAAGCTTTGATCATGAAGAAGAAAAAATTTTGAGGTCAGAATTATTTGAAGAAGATGAATTTAAAAAAGAGTATGGTATATCAAAATTTCTAGGAAACATTTCAGGAATTGATGTTAAAAAAGCATTATGTGGCTCTCCTACTTGTAATATTGCTGGTTTTGTTTCAGGTTATGTAGAACAGGGTGCTAAAACTATAATACCATCATTTGCGAAAGTTAAACTAGACTTCCGTCTTGTTCCAGATATGGAACCACAGAAACAATTTGAGCGATTTCAGCAACATATTAAAGATTCGAATATTACAAATATACAGGTCAATTTTATTCATGGAGAAGCAGCCGCTCGAACTTCTTCAAAAGATCCGTTTGTTCTAAAGGTAACAGAGTCTGCAAAAAGGGTGTTTGGAGATGTAATTTTAAATGTCTCTTCAGCAGGGACAGGTCCGATGTATGCATTTCAAAAGATTCTCAAAGCTCCTTCAATTTCGGTGGGGAGTACATATGTATATTCAAGAATTCATTCTCCAAATGAATTTGCAAAAATTGATCTTTTAATTAAAATTACAAAATGCATAGGAGAAATTATAGAGAACTATAAATGAACCTTGAATCTTAATTATCATTTGATTTATCACTTTTATCTTGGCTTTTATGTTTAGAGATAGTATAAAATCCATGAGCAGAAATTAATAGGGCAGACAAAGACATTTTAGTTGCAAATACTAAATTCCATGGCGTATTAGGATTAGGATATGGAACATGGATATCATCTAATCTTATTATTCCATTTATTGCATCCACAGTAATGAATGAATTCCATATAATAAAATTATAGATAAATTCATATAAAGAAATAACCATTATAGCAAGAACAATTAATTGAAGAATAGATTTTATTGATTCAGGGATTTTCTTTACTTTGTCTCCTCCTAATCTTGTAACACAATACCAACCAACAACAGTAACTATCATCAAATAAGTTACTAATTTTGCCAATCCTGGAAATGGAAATTCTGTGTTAACAAGAACTTCTCCAATAACTACTTTTCCTGTTCTTAAATATTCGTCTATACTAACATATAAAGAATAAAAGGTAATAATAGCCATTGTTGTAGCACAAAAGTAAAATACAATGAGAAAAATAGTTCTTGTTTTTTTCTCATCGTTTTTTTGTAATGATGTACGCATTAATACTATTACTCCTATATGTTGATACATCTATTAAAATTCACATAAAAATTTTTAGAATTTTATAACGTTATATTCAAACTTATATAATAATAACTAGAGATCTTAAAACTATTAAAGAAGGAAAATGATATGCTGGAATGGAATAAAGTTAGACCAACCTGGGATGAATATTTTATGCTTCAGGCTGAAATCGCAAAATTAAGATCTAATTGTCTTACAAGACAAATTGGAGCAGTTATAATTAAAGATAATAGGCAGATAGCCACAGGGTATAATGGGACACCTCCAGGAATTCGTAATTGTATTGATGGTGGCTGTAAACGATGCCAAGAAAGGATTACAGGAAAATTGAATTCTGGAGTTGATTTGGAGAGATGTTTATGTACTCATGCTGAAGCAAATGCAATTATGCAATGTGCGTTGTTTGGTAATAGTTCTAGCACGAAGGGTACGACTTTGTATAGTACATTCGCACCATGCTTAGAGTGTAGTAAAATGTGTATAAGCGTAGGTATTAGAAGAATCGTCGTTTTACATGATTATCCTGAAGAAGGTAACATATTATTAAATCAAGCAAATATAAAGATTGATAGACTAAAGAGGGAAAACCTACTCCCTTGGATCGAATTTATCTAATATTTGTATATAATAATTATTTTTCATAGTATTCTGCCAAATAATGGTATATTTGATAATGCATTAAAATTATTAACAAATTTCCATAAAGAATAGAATTTTATATTACTTTATACTGAAAATGAAAAATATGGCCAATAATAAATACAGTATTTCTTTAAATGAACAAGAGCTACAAACTATAATGGATTCTCTTAGCAATACTATCTTCAATGAAGAAATTAAGGAAGATGCCAGAAAAGATGCAAAAGATTTATTTATAAAATTGCAAAAAGATTTTCCGATATTAAAATAATTTTTCATTATTTTTCTTACAATATTATAATGTGTCTAAACATCAAATCGTTAGATTATATAGTCTAAACTACAATAAATAACATATACTCTTTATCTATTATTTTTTTCTCTAATATTTTTAATAATTTTTAAAATAATATCGACATCATTTGCCTCTGGTTCGAGCTCTATATATGTATTTAATAATTCCAATGATTTTTGTGGTTCTTTGTCATGTAATAATATTCCCTTATCTCTAATTGCATGTGTATTTTTAGGATCGATAGCGAATATCATTTCATTTGCTATGTAAATTTTATCAAATTCCTGAATTTCAAAAAAACTATCTTTAATATTATTTAGAATTCGTATCATTACTTGTGATAAGTCTGTTTTTTCAACTAATTTTTTTGTTAATTGAATATTTTGATTTGGGAAAAAACTATCTAATAAATTTTTTATCCCATAATCATCCATTATCCTACCTTTATTAAAAGGATCGATTATTATATCATTATGAATATCATCGTCTAATACATGTTTAACTAAAAAATGCCTTGGAAAGTTAACTGGATATACTTTAAAATTAATTGATTGTGCAAAAGTGATGTATATTATTGATAATGTTATAGGAATTCCTATTCTCTTTTCAATTACTATATTCAAAAAATTATTTAATGGATTTTGATAGTCATATATATTAGGTTTGAAGCCTTTATCTTTAAAAATATATTCATTTAACAATTCTATTATTTGAGTTGGTCTATTAAAATTAATGTCGGATTTTTCCTTTTTAATGTTAAGTTCCTTATTCATAAGATTTATTTCATCTAAGTAGTTTTCTATCTTCATATTATTATAATAAATTATTTTGGATAGTCGTAAAGCACATTCAGCAATTTTATCTATCCTATTTGGTTTTATTAAAGAATTGACGGTATGTGTAGTCCAATCATTGATTTTGAAATCAAGGTTATCCAACAATTAATATATTCTTCAGTCTAATATATTCTTGATTAACTTCATTTTTATTAATATCTTAATATTTTATGCGATAGGTTTTTTATTGTATTTTATATTATTATAATATATGAACTATAAATCAAGTATACTTCTCAATTATAATATCCGTGATGAATTTTTTTATTACGAAGATAAATTAGTAAAATACATCAGTAAATTTCTTTCAACCTCTTTTTTTTCAAATAATACCACATTTAACAACAATTACCATCATCGCACATGTAGTTATTATTCTCACAACACTGAATAAGTTTTTTAAAAGGCTATGCAATTCAATTCAAATAAACTTTTCTTTATATATATTGCAAAGAACGAAGAATGGGAAAAAAGACAGGAAGAAGATTGGTCGTATGTATCTTCAATGGTTAAATTTTTTCATTGGTGGACAAAAAGAAATTTTGCTTTGAATTTTAGTACAGATGCAGATATTCTTCCTGTAATTGAAGGTAAATTATTTGATAGAATGTCACTAGGTTATTTATTAAGAGATCATCAAGGAAGAGGAAAATCAGTATATCATTTTTATCTATCATTTTTCAAACCATTTTGGACTGATTGTCAAATAGGTGGATATGCAACAAATAATTTTGGTATGGTTCAATGGAAAAGACCAGATAATATTGAATCCAAAGAACAACTCTCAAAATTTTTCGCAGATTATAATTGTGCAAGAGTTTCACATGTTTTGTTACATGAAATATTAAGAATTAAAGGAAAAAGTAAGAAGGAATATTTTGAAAAAATTCATGATTTGTGGGATGAACATGAACATAAAAGTCTTCCATTTATTTATTATAATGAAAAGTATTCTAAGGTAACAAAAGACGACTTCTATCAATTTGTAACAATGGATATATCCAAGATCTGATTTGATTAAAACTAATAATATCAATAATAAACTTAACGAGATCTAATATGAATTATGAATTTATAATTAAAGCAGGAGCAGTTATTGCATCCATTGGAACAATTTTACTTGTTATTTTTGCTAGTATATTACTTGTATTCCCAATTACAAAATCATGTCATAATGAAGATAAATGTATATACATTTCAAATGCTCTGTACCCACTAAATTTAATGATTTCTCCAATAGTTCTAGTAATCATTCTTGTTATTATAGCTGGAGGGATAGCAATGATAAGATTGGGAAAGTGGTCTATCAATAGAGAAAAGATACTTGGTAAATGATAAAAAGAGTTATTCATTTATCTATTCATTCATTCTTGTTGATCTTCCTCTTCCTCTTCCTTTTTCTTTGAGGCAGATGATGTTGATTTTTTACTTCCCTTCTTTGACGCTTGCTCTTCTATATCATCTGCTCCTTTTTCTGTAACTGTGAATCTTGTATCTGAATATGGGTGATAGGGCGAATCCATCATTTTTGCTATTCTATTTTCACCTGACTTTCTAAGATAGATTCTATAGGTAGAGGCATGACCTAAAACATTTCCTCCTGTAGCTTTTGTAGGATCTCCAAAGAATGTATCTGGTGATGACTGTACTTGATTTGTTATAATTATTGCTATATTATATATCTCCGCTAGTCTAATTAATTTGTGTAGCATGTTGTTTAATCTTTGTTGTCTATCAGCCAAAGTTCCTCTTCCAGAAAACTCAGCTCTATGAAGTGAGATTATGCTATCAACAATTACTAATTTTGCCTTAAAATCGTCAATATATTTGCCTAAATCTTTAACTATTAATTCCAGATGAGAGCTATTATATACTTTACAAACTGCTACATTTTTGAGAATTTCTGTAGAATCGAATCCTCTTGATCTTGCTATCTGTTCTACTCTTTCTGGTCTAAATGTACCTTCTGTATCAATGTATATTACTGCGCTATTTAATCCTCCTGCCTCAATAGGCTGATTAGCTGTTACACATAAAGTATGACAAACTTGAGATTTACCAGATCCGAATTCACCATAAAATTCTGTTAAAGCTTGCGTTTCTATTCCTCCAAGCAAAAGATCGTCTAATGCATAAGAACCCGTGGAGCATCTCAACATTGATCTTCTTTTTTGTAAAGCGGCATCTGCAGTAACAAATTCTTTATCTAAAACATTTGTTTCTCTTAATAGTTTTTGAGCAGAAATTATAAATGAAGCTGCAGTTTCTTTTGTAGCATTAATACTTTCAGACAATTCTTCTGCACTAGCTACAGCTAAATCCATTACAGAAATGATGCCTGCATCTTTTAATTTTTTTGCAGTAGTAGGACCTATACCCTCTATGTCTTGAATATCTAAATCAATTATTGCAATATTAGCATTTGATTTTGATTCATTTTCCATGATTATTCAATTGATTTTCTAATATTAATATATGCAGTAACTTTACAGAGTGGGAGAGAGGAACTACATATCAGAATATATTATTATTTTGTAATTTTTTTCTTTAATTTTGTTTATATCGATTTACTCTATTATTGATATGGGGCCGAAGGGAGTTATTCTGATAAGGGTAATAAACCATTACCAATTGAACCCTTGACCTACGGGTATCTTCAAAACTATTGAAACCCTATTTTTGGATCTGGAGCCCGTTGCGATGCCTGGCTTCGCTACGACCCCATATGCATCGCTGTTAAATTATTTCAACTATATCTCTATAAGCTTTACGTAGTTATCAAAAAGATAATAGACTAATAATAAATATAAAATTATGAATTTTTTATATAACATTTCTTATAACTTTTATTTTTATTATAAATTTTATTTAATTCAGTAAAAAATAAATAATTTATTTAAGCAATATCAATGTTGATAGGAGAAACCCAACTCCGAGCTAGAAGAACAAGAATTAAAATCTTACGTGCGATTGCAGATAGGAATGGATCTGCTGGTTTTTCTGATATACAAAATGCTACAGCCTTGTCTACGGGATCTATATATTACCATATTGAAAGAATGAGAGATTATATTAAAAAGAATGCAAAGAATTATTCCATTACAAAAAAGGGTCTACAATTACTAGTAGAAATCGATTCCAAAAGTATTAATGCATAGATATTAACATATACAAACACATTTTTATAATAACTATTTTAGATAATTTTACGATCAATTTTTATGAAACATTTTATTTATAAAATCTGTTAATGAAATATCGAAGCAGGACAGACATAGTAGCATTGATTTTGGAGGCTACTAAAGATGGGGCAGCGAAAACGAAAATAATGTATAAAGCTTTTCTTTCTTATAGTCAATTAAAAGATTACCTTTCAATATTATTAGAACGTGAATTAATTGAATATTCCGAAAAAGATCAAATCTTTCGAATAACTGATAAAGGAAGGAGATTTTTGTACCTGTATTCTAAAGTTATGGAACTAATTACTCCAGGTGATCAAGATTCGTAAAATCAATATGTTTATTTTTGACAATTTTTCTATTAAAACTATTTTTTATTCCTAAGT
>DATFCH010000398.1:0-20314 GCA_035253345.1 Nitrososphaeraceae archaeon | reverse complement strand
GAATTTGGAGCTACTTCGAGTCCAAGATACGATTGTGAGAGGTTTGGAATTATAGAAGCTTTTGGTTCTCTAAGACAATGTGATTTGATAGTTGTACAAGGTACTGTAACAAGAAAGATGGCTCCTAGGGTTAGAATGGTGTATGATCAGATGGCAGAGCCAAAATATGTTATTGCAATGGGTGCCTGTGCTATTACCGGTGGTCTATATATTGATTCTTATAACGTATTACCAGGAATCGATGGAGTAATTCCTGTAGATGTCTATGTTCCTGGATGTCCACCAAGACCAGAAACCTTAATTCAAGGTTGTATGTTATTACAAGAGAAAATAAAAAGGTCAAAAATTAAATGATAGCTCTTAATAATATTGGTGAGAATAGTTCTGAATTAACGACAAAAGTCGACTCAGACATGCAATTAGAGAACTCGTTATTTAACGAATTATCCTCTAAATTTCAAAATAAAGTTCAAATGCTCTACCTTAAACCTAGAAGAATCAAAATTCTTGTTGATCCAAAGTTTGTTGTTGAAGTAGCATCTTTTTTGAAAAATGAATTGGGTCTTGATCATGCTGAATCGGTTTGTGGTACCGATTATCCAGATGAAAATGTAATTGAAGTTATTTATCATTTAAACTCTTATTCACGTGAAGAACTTTCTCCTATTATATTTGCACTCTCTACTAAAACTGATAGAAACTCTTCTACGTTGCCTTCACTAATATCTGTTTTTAATAGTGTAGAATATCATGAGAGGGAAACTTATGAAATGTTAGGTGTTTATTTTCAAGGACATCCTAGAAACGAACGTTTTCTTCTTCCTGAAGATTGGGCTGACATTCCTCCATTAAGGAAAGATTTCAGAATTAAAGGGAGATAATCAAGCTTGACCAATAAATTTAGCAATTCATTTGAAAAGAAATTAGAAGACACCACTAAATTAGGATTAGATATTGTTCGCGAGTCTGCTGAAGAAAATTTAATGACTTTGAGCGTTGGTCCTCAACATCCTGGTTCCGGTCACTTTCGGTTCATTATTAAAGTAGATGGTGATTATATTGTATACTGTGATCCTGATCCAGGATATGTTCATAGAGGAGAAGAAAAAATGTGTGAATATAGAAACTATATTCAAAATATTCCTCACCTAGAACGTCCTGTAATTCACGATTCGACTAACATAACTTATTCTTATAGTCTTGCAGTTGAAGAACTACTTGGAATAGAAGTCCCGAGACGGGGTCAATTTATCAGAGCAATTGCATCAGAACTCAATAGACAGGTTTATACATTATATTGGCTCGCCATTTATGGAATATTCTTAGGACATTCTACAATGTTTATGTGGCCTGCGGGTGATAGAGAATTGTTCATCGATTTGCTTGCAGCTCTTTCAGGTGCTAGAGTAACTCATGCTTTCAATATTCCTGGCGGTGTACGAAATGATATACCAAATGGTTTCAGAGAAAAATGTTTAGAATATGTAACCTATTTTGAGAAAAGATTAATAGAATACGAGAATATCTTTTATAATAATCCTTTGTTCAGACAAAGAACTGAAAATGTAGGTATATTGACTAAGGAAAATGCTATTAAATTAGGTGTAACAGGTTCAGTTTTAAGAGCATCAGGAATTCCATATGATGTAAGAAAGGTAGAGCCATACGATGTTTATAATGAGATGGATTTCAAAGTTCAATACATGAAGACATGTGACTCTTTTGCAAGAGCATATGTTCCTTTTTTAGATATGCGTGAATCTTGTCATATTATACGTCAGCTACTTGATAAAATGCCTGAATCCGGGGAGGTTAGAGTAAAATTACAATCAAATCCAAAAGGAGGTATAGGTGAATCATATAAACGAGTAGAATCAGGCCGAGGTGCTTTATCTTATTATATTGCTAGTGATGGCTCTTCTCGGCCCTATAGGGTAAAGATATCAGTAGGATCGTTTAGAAATATTTTAGCTTTGCCTCATTTATTAATAGGTTCAAAACTTGGAGACATGCCATCTATATATTGGGCATTAAACTATTGGCCCGTGGAGGCAGATAGATAAAAATGGCTACAGCTCCTAAAGAATTTAGATTTGGCAATTTTGTTGGTTCTCTTGTCTGGTTAATATTTTGGATTATAGTAATTGTTTCATTAGTAGGATTGCCTTTAATTTTTATCGTCCTATTTTATGTTCCATTGCCTTATTCTGATGGACAAGTTCTTACACCTTATCTCTTTTTCTCTATGATTGTAGATCCTACACGTACAATTCCTATCATTAATTTCCTTATTCATACTGATATTTTTAGAGCTGCAATATTCCCAGGATTTGGCTTTGCCGCATTAATAGCAGCGGCAACTATTTTTATTGAAAGGAAGTTTCTTGCTAAAATGCAATTAAGGGTAGGACCTTTGTATGCCGGGAAGTTTGAAGGAATATTACAACTAATGGCCGATGGTCTAAAGTTAATTTCAAAAGAAATAATTGCTCCATCCGGTGCCGATAAACCGATCTTTTGGAGTACGCCTATTATTTTTGTAGCAACGGCAGCTGCTCTAACTGCACTGATACCTGTAGCTCCTGGCTGGGTTGGTGCTAATCTAGATGTTGGTCTTTTAGCTGTTTTTGCCATTTTAGGATTTTTTCCATTACTTGCATTGCTTTTTTCGTGGTCAAGTAATAGTAAATATCCTTTCATAGGTGGACTAAGGGCACTTCATCAAATGATTGCATTTGAAATACCTTTCATTCTTTCTGCTCTTTCTATTGTTCTGGTAGCAGGATCTTTAAATCTTACTGATATTGTTGAATCACAATACTCCTTTTGGTTCTTTTTTATTGCTCCAATTAGTGCATTTGTTTTTTATATTTCATCTTTAGCAGAATTGGAAAGAGTGCCTTTTGATTTGCCAGAAGCTGAGAGCGAAATTGTTGCAGGTTGGCTAACAGAAACATCTGGAATGATTTATGGATTAATACAATTGGGAACTTATCTTAAATTATATGTTTTAGCCGCTTTATTTGTGATCCTGTTTCTCGGGGGTTGGATTGGACCACAAATATTTCCGCCAGAACTTATCCCTAATTATTCAGGAGATAAAATTTACAATCCTATTGTCGTTAACGGGATTTTCTGGTTTACAATAAAGACTTTTGGTATGATAATGTTGATATTGCTTCCAAGAGGAATAAATCCTAGGATTAGAATAGATATTCTTTTACATACAGGATGGTACAAATTAATAGTACTCTCTTTTATCAATATGTTTATCGTCTTGGCACTTATATATGGCGGAGTTATCACTCCTGGAGGTTTACAATAACTTTATGTCCTCCTCTATTATTAAAAAAACATCTACTGCATCTGGGTTTATCAAAGCGATAGAATCAGGTTCCAAACACCTAATCATTAAACGTTTTACATTACGTTTTCCTGAACAAAAATTAAAATTTGTTGGAGATGGATATCAGTTTGATCCAAAAAGGGGAGTGGGTATTGCTGGTAGCAGAGGTAGACATATTTTGTTTCACGAAAAATGTACTGGCTGTCAGTTATGTGCAATAACCTGTGAGGGTATCGCTGAGGCAATAGAAATGGTAAAAGTTAATGAAAAATGGAAACAAAATAAAAAAAGTATAATGCCTCAAATCGACTACGGAAAGTGTGTATTTTGTGGATTATGTGTGGATGCATGTCCATTTTATGCATTATACATGACTAATGATTTTGAATTGGCATCATTTACAAAAGAGCATTTAATATATACGCCGGCACAGTTATCGGTCAAGCCAAAATATGATGGTACAGTAGAGGTAAAAATTGATGAACGAGGAGCTTCTCATGGTTGATGCAGTCTTCATCGGTTTATCAGTTTTAACAGTTGGTTCTGCATTATTTGCAATTGAAAGTCGTGAAATAATTTATGGCGCGATATCTTTAGCCATATCTATGCTAGGAATAGCAGGATTTTTTATTCTACTTGATGCTCCATTTGTAGCGATGTTTCAAATTGCAGTGTACGTTGGGGCAGTTGCAGTATTAGTTATATTTATAGTAATGCTTGTGAGAACCCAAGCTCTATTTACAGCTACTGAAGATAGAGGACGAAGAATAGCTGGTTTAATATTTTCATTAATGATGATGGCAGGCATTGGAGTTGTTATATTTAGCTCCGAATTCTCTAAAGCTGAATTCAATCCTTTAATGGAAAAGATTGTTACTAAAATAGGTACTGAGATGTTGACATATTATTCACTACCTTTTGTATTACTTGGCCTAACCCTTGCTGGAGCAATTATAGGAGCTTTGTCTCTTGCGAGAAGAGAAGAAATTGATATTAAATCCCAAACCTCATCATCATCAACTACTAGTTATAAAAAAAGCTATCTTGATCAAAAGACAGCTACAGAGGAGCAAAAGTGATGGATGAATGACTGAATTAATCAATTTTGTTACTGTATCAATCATCTTAATTGGCATAGGAGTATATGGTCTTATCGTAAAACATAATGCAATACGGATGATTTTTGCGATAGAGATAATTGCAAATGCTGCAAATCTCAATTTAATAGCATTTTCAAAATATCTAGGCGACATACAAGGTCAAGTATTTGCTTTATTCGCTATTGCTATAGCAGCAGCAGAGGTTGCTGTAGGTCTAGCAATAATCATTATAGCGTACAGATTATACAAAGAAATTGACGTAACAGAATTCAAAAATTTACGAGGTTAATATAATGAATATGATAAATTATGATAATAGTCTTAATATCCTACAAGTCTTGAAAGGAGAGATAAATTAGTTGGCTACTGAGTCTGGAATTCTAATGGCATCAGTCTTCTTACCTTTGTTGATGTCTCCAATAGCATATTTTTTAGCAAAAAGAAAAGGAATTGGTATTGTTACATGGTTTACCTTTGGTATTTTGGGTATATCTACAATTTTAGTGATTCTCCCAGCAATTACAATTACAAATACACATTCTTTTTACGCAGAATCATATATTTGGAGTCAATTTGGTAATTTCGGATTAAAACTAGATGGACTCAGTTCCCAATTTGCCATAACAATATATGCATTATCAGCTGTAATCTGCATATTTTCAAGAGAGTACATGGTCAAAAAAATTTCAGGACAATTTGACGGTATTGATGGATCACCATCACCATCACCATCACCATCACCATCACCATCTTCAGAGAAGGATGATAATTTAAAGGACGAAAATTTAATCGGAAATAATTTTTCTAACTTTAATACTAATCAAGTAAAATCACTACAAAGTATTGAATCAACACGTAGTAGTTATATTAATACTCAAATGGGTCTTTTCTATGCACTCTTTTTAACATTTGCCATGGGAATGGTAGGCACAGTTCTTGCTACAAATTTAATTGAATTTTATGTATTTTTTGAATTGATGCTTATTCCAGCATTCTTCCTAATAGCATTATATGGTTATTCTATCAGAAAAAGGGTATCACTAATGTTCTTTTTTTGGACACATGTCGGAGCAGTTTTATTATTATTGGGGTTACTTGCCATGGGATTGTTTGCAGGTGGTTTCGATTTTGATACAATCAAGACAAATGTTTCCAAAATTCCTCAACAATGGATGACCCTTATTGTATTTGCCGTAGTTATCGGAATAGCAGTAAAGGTTGGTGTATTTATTCTTCATATATGGATCCCATACGTTTACGCTGAATCTCCTACACCTGTTTCCGCATTAATTGCTGGACCAATGAGTGGTATAGGAGTCTATGCTTTATTGAGAATTTGGATAGATCTTCTATCTACATCCTATTCTGATTATAGTATATACATGAACTTATGGGGAGTGATCACAATGATTTATGGCGGAGCAATGGCTTTAATGCAAGATGATATTAAAAAATTATTAGCATATTCAAGTATAAGCCATATGGGTTACATAATTTTTGGTCTAGGTAGTCAAAGTGTATTAGGAATTACAGGAGGCACTTTGATGTGGATACCTCATGCAATAGGTGAAACAATACTCTTCCTAATGGCTGGAGCGTTAATTATGCGAACAGGTACAAGAAAAATGTCAAATTTAGGTGGACTTGCACGAAAGATGCCGTATACTGCTACTATCGCTATGATAGGGATATTAACATTGATAGGTGTGCCACCAACAAGCGGTTTCATGGCGGAATGGATTTTATTTAATGGTGCCCTACAAACCGGGATTGAGAACATGGATTCGTTTAGAATAGTTTTGTTTTCCTTAGCAATATTTTCTACAATTTTAACCGCCTCATATCTGTTAAATATGTATAGAAAGATATTTTTTGGAGCAATATTATCTAAATATGAGAAATTAATTGATGTCAGTAGATATGCAATAATTCCAATGGTTTTTATTGGTGCTTTGTCTCTTTTCCTTGGAGTTTATCCTGATCCTATGATTAACCCAGTGATCGGCTACGCAGAGAATATCTTTTCTAATATTCCTACTATCTACTCTTTTCCATTAATCAATGATAATATTAATAATAATGTAAAACCGACAACATTTGATTTAAAAAGTGAAACCGATATAATATCCCTTAACAATTACCACTATATATCTGAAAATGTAAATTCAATGGATAAATCTAATTTGTTGGAGATTCACTAAAAGGAGGAATATGAATAAAAATGACAGAAACAATAGGATTTGAAGGTATTGCAATAAATGTCTGGTTAATTTGGATTTTGCCTTTTGTTGGCGCTGCATTGATACCTGCCATAGCAAAAAAAAGTCACAAAATATCCAATATCTCAGCAGTTGGATTTGCACTAATAAGTGCTATTTTAGCAACAACATTAATACCACTTGTCCTTGTTGGAGGTGAAACCCATAGCCAAATATCATGGATATCTGCTTTAAATATTAAAGCTGGGACACTTGCAGATCCTTTATCTATAATTATGACTAATCTAGTTGCTTGGATTTCCTTTTTGATTATTGTTTATTCAGTAGGGTATATGCATGGAGATAGAGATCTGACTAGGTATTGGTTTTTTATGTTATTTTTTATAGGATCTATGCAGTTAATTGTACTCTCAGATAATCTTTTAATGGTATTTTTTGGATGGGAGGGTGTTGGTTTTGCGTCCTATGCTCTAATTGGATTCTGGTACGCAGATAGAAAAAAAGATTATGTAGGAAAAGAAGGTCATATTGTTAAAGGTATTGCAATGTGGGCTTCTCCAACTCATGCAGGAATAAAGGCATTTTTGATGACAAGAGCTGGTGACATAATGATGCTAACAGGTATGTTTTTAATATTCATGTATTCTGGAACATTTGGTTTCAAAGAATTATTAGCAGATCAAACTTGGGCGCATTCTATGATGCAACAAAATCTGTTAGTTCCTGCTGCAGTTCTTCTTTTTGGTGGAGCGATAGGGAAATCAGCACAATTTCCTTTGAATGAATGGTTATTAGAAGCAATGACTGGACCTACAGCTGTTTCTGCATTGATCCATGCAGCTACGATGGTTAAAGCAGGAGTTTTTCTGGTGGCAAGAATTGGTCCATTATTCTTTGCCTTAGCAGCATTTGATGCAGCTACATTCTTTGAAGTTGTAGCTTGGATCGGAGCAATAACAGCTTTCTTACTGGCAACTCAGGCTATAGTTAATCCTGAAATAAAAAAGGTATTAGCATATTCCACAGGGTCCCAAATAGGATACATGATGATGGCATTGGGAATAGCCGGTCTTTCTACTCAATTTGTTGATGGCTACACTGCGGGATTCTTTCATCTAATGAGTCATGCTATGTTTAAAGCATCATTGTTTATGGCAGCTGGTGCGATATTGCATGCTGTAGGTACTAGATTCATGACTGATATGGGTGGATTACGTAAAAAAATGAAAAAAACCTTTATCTTTATGTTACTTTCCAGTCTTTCATTAGCAGGGGCTCCATTAATAACCTCTGGCTTTTGGAGTAAAGATGCAATTTTTGCTGCATTATTGGATTCAGGATCAGCTTCAGGTGGCGCACTTTTTGTCATTGCATTTATAATTGCAATCATGACTGCATTCTATACATTTAGGATGGTAGGTATGGTATTTTTCGGTACTAAAAGTCAACACATAATATCTATTGAACAACCTACTTCTCACACATCCTATTCTTCTACACCTGTAGTTTCTTATTCAGATGAGAAAACGGAAGATGAGAAGCAATCTCACCATAAGATTGGTGATGGTACACCATTGATGTGGGTTCCATTTGCAATTCTAGCTATTGCTACTATTCTTATTGGATTGATTGGATTTGTCTTTGAAGCACAAATACATTCAATAATGTCTTCTTATCTTTCAAGTTCTTTTGGTATAGGAGGAGAAGGAGGACATGGTGCTATCAGTGAAAATAACCAAGGAACGACTATAACAATAAATCCTATTGCTTTGATTTCATCATTTGTAGCTTTTGGAATAGGTGCGGGATTAGGAATTATATTCTATATTGTTAAAAAGAAAGATCCAAATATTATTTCCCAATATCCTTTAATCCAGAAGGCTTGGATTTTCCTGTACAATAGGTGGTATCTTAATAGTTTGATATATTGGGGATTTGTACAAATCCCCGCAAGGACATTTAATCTTATTTGGACATATTTTGAAAATATTGTTGCTCAGGGTATCAATCCTGCAATACAATATTCTATGGCCTATCTTTCAAAATGTGTGAAATATACTCAGACAGGAGTAGCTCAAACATACCTTTTTGTTTTTGCTGCAGGCATAATTATCGTATTAATTATGCTTTTCTTATAGGAGGAAAAGAAAGGGGAGCAAAATGATCGATATAACTTCAACTCCAATTTTAATTATTATTCTTCTGGGTTCAGTTGGACTTGGGATTCCAATTATTGATGCTGTTCAAAAGGAACAAGGAAAAAGGAAAAATAAGTTATACAGTCTTATAACACTAGCCACTCTTGTTATTGCAATACTTGTCGTAATTTCAAGAGTTCTAGCTGGGGAGCCCATTCCAGCAATGAGTTTTAGCAATGATGTAATTGCTGATGATATGTTTGGTTCATTTTTTGCAATTTCGCTTCTAATCGTTTCTATAATGGTATCAGCATCATCATGGAATTATATGAAAGGGATATCAAATTATTCTTCTTACTATTCATTAATTTTACTATCCACAATTGGAATGGTTTTGATTGCTTATTCTACTGATTTTGTAATGTTGTTTATTGCTTGGGAACTTATGTCGATACCAACTTATGCCTTAGCTGCTTTCTCAAAGAAGGATCCAATTTCTAATGAAGCTGCTATAAAATATTTTATGTTTGGTGCTCTCTCCACTTCGATAATCGTTATAGCCATAGGATTTGTTTATGCAGTCACAGGAACTACAAATATTGGAGAATCAGTATCAATTCTTGCAGAAATATCTGCAATGCCTCAAAACCAAAGTACAATTGGGGGTTTTATTCCTATTTCTTATCTGGCAATTGGATTATTTGTAGCGGGTTTTGGCTTCAAAATGGGATTAGTACCATTTCATATGTGGTTACCCGATACGTATGAAGGTGCTCCTAGTACTATTGGTGCTTTGCTAGCTGCAGGGACAAAAAAAGCAGGATTTGCAGCAGCAATAAAGGTAATTGTAGTTGGAATGTTTGCTCTGGGTTTGGAATGGAGCATCGTCCTTGCGATACTAGCTGTGATTACTATGACAGTGGGCAACCTCGGTGCACTATTACAGAAAAGTGTTCCGAGAATTATGGCTTATTCCAGCATGGCGCAAGCTGGCTATATTATGATTGGGTTAGCGCTTGCTCCATTTGCAGCCAATGCTTTGGATGGATCTTTATTTCATATACTAAATCATGCTGTTATGAAATCTGCATCATTTTTAGCTATAGCAGCTGTTGCAGTAGCATTAGCAAGTTACAGCTTAGAAAAATATACAGGATTAGCAAAAAGAATGCCAATCACCGCAATTGCATTATCTATTTCTTTATTAGCTTTAGCAGGTGTTCCCCCATTAAACGGATTTTGGAGTAAATTAGTAATTTTCCAATCTGCAATAGATAGTGGAACAGTAATACCGTGGGGGCCATATTTAGCTATAGCAGGTTTACTAAATAGTGCCTTATCGTTAGGTTATTATTTATGGATTATCAAAAAAATGTATCTAGATGAGAGTCAAGACATGTCTAGAATTAAAGAACCTAAAGCAATTGTGGGTGTATTAATATTCGCTATTATATTTATGGTTGGATTTGGAATATGGCATGCGCCATTGTTGGAGTTTGCATCCATGTCAATACCTCCAGACATCGAGCAATTAATTCCGCCTATTGGAAATATCACAAGATAAAAAGAGTAATTTCAATCATTAACTACACAATTTATTATAAGGTTCTCTTTTGATACAAATTGCGAAAATAAAGTTCAAGAAATTTTGAACATATTGAGATCTAAAGATACAATTGTTTATATAAAAATAGATAAAAAACTACATTTAAAAAATTATTCAGCCCAATAATTTTTTTGTATTATTTAAAATGGCAACTTATTAGTTTATCTTATTCTGTTATTCTTATGAAATTTAAATAATACAATTTCTAAATTCGGATCTAATAAAAAAGGTTATTCTGATTAGAAAATAATAAAGTATTTTTTATTGATCATTAAAAAATAACTATTGATCTTTTTCTTCTGTTTCTCCTTCCTGTGAGTTTTCATTATTTGATGAGACATCTTCAGTAGTTGCCTGCTCATTACTACTTTGGTCTGCTAATTCAGCAGTAGCATAACCATTTCCAACTTTGGTTATTTTTATTTTTACTTTTTCATCAACTTTTGTTCCTGGAACAAATATTACAAATCCCTCTATTTTTGCAACTCCAGAATCTCCTCTATTGCTAATAGCTTCAATTGTCACATCATATGTTTCGCCTACCTTTACAGGTGAATGGCGAAAACGTCTTGGCTGTCTATTTCTATCCCCGTATCCTGTATTTCTTCTTCCACCTCCATATCCTCCACCATAAGATCTGTCAGAGGAATAAATCCGATACTCAGTTGCTGGCAAAAAACTAGCTATTTTCAAATTTTTTCATATTTTCTATATTTTCTTAGTTATTTCAACTTTAGTATTTATAACCTCAAAATGATGATACCTAAATCATAATTGAAACTATTTGTTTATTATTTTATATTATTTTGATAAAATTTTACCTAACAAGGCATTTTTAATTCTTAATCTGTCGTTTACTCTCTTTAATAATTGATATACATTATATATGATAACCTAGAGATATCTTGAGAAATGCTTTATAAAATATGTGATAGTGATAGCATTCGAAATAATGGGATGAAAGTTTTTCAATTAAAACATAACTCCAAATCTATCGACGTTTTAGTTGGTAAAGTCAATGGAAAATTGTTTGCGTGTGATAACTATTGCCCTCATAGAGGAGCCTCATTATCAAAAAGCGATTTATCTCCTAGTAATAACCGTATCATTTGTTATCTTCATGATTTTGAATATGATTTGGGTACAGGAAAACTTGAAACAATCCCTGCTAAATGGTCTAATCAAAGCTCTGAATGGAAAAAGTCGGCAGATTTACTTATTTATAAAATAGTAGAAGGAGATAACCAAATTTATATTGATATTCCTTGAGTTTTATAATATCATCCCACTATACTCACAATAGTTTCATTGATCAATTTTTCATGTTTTTTTATTTATAGACTCTATAATTTTCTCTTTTTCCTTATTTAGTTCCTCAATGGTTATTGGATTTACTAATAAGATAATATTGGAATTTTTATCGAATTCTTGCGAGTGAGTTGTGTTAAGATCTTTGTTTGTGAATATTGCGGCATAAGACGATTGGGTTATTAAATCGTATAAACTATTACCATGTTCTAGTATTCTTAATTCCAAGTCTCGTAATGGAATAATAGACCCAAATTCATCAATATCTAATTCAGTAACATTTACCTGCGATTTACTATATTTGTTAATCTTTACAAGCATACAATTAATAATATGGCTTTGAAATTAATAAATTTATAATATACTATTTTTTCAGGTAATAAATTTTTGAAATTAAATAAATATAAAGAAAAGATATTCGATATTAGATGAAGGTATTCAAATGAAACTTAGTTACTTTGACTGTTAGAATCATCAGGATACGCTTCTTCGGCTACAGTTTGAATGGATTCTCCGCTAGGCAAAGGTGCATTTCTGTCTACTTTATATTTTGAAAGTTCTGGAAAATTTTTTCCTATAATAACATTCATTCCAACAGCAATTATTTCAGACTTTGGTATATCATATCTATCATTTGAATATCCAAATACAATTATTTTATCATCAGTTTCTTTTATGACGAATCCGAGGTCATCTTCGTTTTCCGCTCTTACACCTTTATTAAAAAGAGATTTTGGATATTTGCCTTCATAATACGCCAGATCAACTTGCTTTCTCTCATCAGTCCATGGGTCAGTTCTGCTAGTTGGTAGTGGAGAATTCCTATCAACTTTATATTTACTTTCCAAGTCAGAATAATTTAGTCCTATAAGAACATTTCCTCCCACCTGGCTTATTTCTGAAATTGGTATATCATATCTGTTTCCTTTTCCACCAAACACTATTATTTTGTCAGGAGTTTCCCTTACAACATAACCTACATCTGGATTATCTAAAGATTTTACACCCCGATTAAAATATTTTCCTGAAACCATGGTTCATATAGATTATTGTAATATAAAAAACATTTCTAAATAAATTATCCAGAAGCTATAATAAAATTAGATTTTGAGGAAAATGCAATGTATTGCTAGGATAAAATTATTCAATTTATGTGTACTAGAACAATCTACCTGTTAAATATTGCATTTTTTATATCTATATATTTTTTATTAACGTAATAATTTTAGCTTCGAACATTTAGAGTTTTAGATTATTTCAAATAAGCATTATAATAATTGTTTATATTGTATCAAATGAATCAATCCTATCATTGGTCATGAAAGAAAAATTCAATCAATAAATAAATTTAATAAACAAACTAGGTTGGAAATATATTGAGATTAGTTAGCTCTTCTAGTTGAGATTTTAATCGTTTTGTATATTTGTTTTGAATATTATTCAATACAAGATTGAGTTCATTTCTAGCTTTAATTGAATATGATTTGTAAAGTAATTCCATTTTATTAATTAAAACCTGAGAATGATTATTTTGTTTCATCAGTAAATTAAAAAGTCTATCTTCATTATTCCAATCTTGCAGATCGTCATGAATTTGGTAAGCAATTCCCATTAGATGGCCAAAATTCCCCATAGCCCTGATATCATCTTCATCAGCTTCTGCCAATATTGCCCCGATTCTTGTTGAAGTTTCGAAAAGTGATGCAGTTTTATTTTCTAGTACTTTAATATAATCATCTTCAGTTATTGAATTATCATTATTTAATCTTATTTCCATTATCTCTCCTTCGCTCATTCGAATAGCAGCATTTGCAATTTCCGAGGATATGCGAGGATTATTTAGTTTCGAAGTAATATTCAATATTATACCTAATACAAAGTCAGCCGTAAGAATACTATTATTATAGCCATATTTAATATGAAAAGATGGTTTTCCTCGTCTTAAATTTTCTTCATCAATAATATCATCGTGAATTACTGACTCAGTATGCAAAAGTTCAACCGCAGATGCAGATAAATATCTTTTATCATCCATTTTAGAATAATCCATGTTAATATCATTAAATAAATTTGCATCTTTTTTTGATTTAATAATTTCAGATGATAATATCAATATCAACGGACGGATTCGTTTTCCTCCCTCGCATGCATATTTAAGCGACGAATAAAATTCAGACCATGAGTAGAGATCTAGTTCTCTCTCCAAAGTATTGTTAATTTTTAAAAGGTAATCACCAAATTGTTCCATCAATGAGCGACTTGATTTCTGATTTGTATTTTTTCTAGTAGTAATATCGCCATTCAAGTACTTGATCTTCAATCTTGTTAAAAATATTAAGAATATTAATGCTGCGTCGTACTTTTACTTTGTTGAATTAAATAATTTTTAGGAATATTTATTATTTCAATTGCTCCGGCCGGGATTTGAACCCGGGATCTGCGACTCGAAAGGCCACAATGCTTGACCGGACTATGCAGCGATTTTAAGAGTATTAGCTTCTACACCACCGGAGCACAATGACTTTTTTTAATTTTAATTTCTATAAAATCTTTTCTTAATTTAAAAAAATTCAATCATATTGGAAAATTCAAAAGGTTTTTCTATAGTTTATGCCATTCAATATCATGGAAAACAAGGCTATTTCCAATGATAATTTAATAATATTGATGGAAACAATTGATAATGAAATTAATAAAAGAAGCTTGTTACACCATCAATTCTATACCCTTTGGAACGAAGGAAAGTTAAGTTTAGATCATTTACGCGGCTATTCTAAAGAATACTTTCAATTGGTAAAGACTGTCCCGGAGTTAGTTGATAGTATACATAAAAACTTGGAAAAATATACTCCTAATGAGTATTATTTAAAATCAATAAAAAAAACATACTTTGAAGAACTAGACCATATAGAACCATGGCTTAAATTTTCATTATCTTTGGGATTAGAGAAAAAGGAATTACTAAATTATAAAGGAACTAAAGAAGTTAACCTCGCAATTGAAAATTTAAAAAGTTTATGTAATTCTTCTTTAATTGAAGGGGTTTCAACAATGTATTCTTTTGAAAAAGAAATTCCTAAAATTAGCAAAAGGAAAATTGAAGGTTTGAAAGAATTTTATGGTATTAATAAACAAGAAGATATAAAATATTTTAAAATACACGAAATTGCAGATATAGAACATGCAAATTTGTGGAAATCTCTTATCATGAACTCTAAAATTAACGATTTCAAAGAAAACTATTCAAATGAACTAGCTATAAAGGCCTCAGTTAACTCGCTAATTGTACAAAACCAAATTTTAGATTCTGTATACAATACCTATGTAAAAAACACAATACCGTAATCATCCAAAATTTTTATAAACAAAAATAAATTTTTATAACCTTTTTACTGGATTATAATTAAAACAAGTGGGCCTATAGCTTAGCCTGGTAGAGCGACCGGCTCATAACCGGTAGGTCGAGGGTTCAAACCCCTTTAGGCCCAGTTCGAAAACAATATGAACCTAGATTTTATATTATTGTACAATCTTGACTTCATTTCAGATTGAGGAATCAGAATATACGGATATTGCTAATCCTCAAACTCCATTAGAATCTTTTATGTATGCTTTAGGAGCCAAAGAAACAATTAGACAATATCCAAAGAGATTAAAAATATTCTTTGACTGTGGACTTGGAGTTAACCTTACTTTGGAAGAGCAAGCCAATCTATTTTATAAAAAATCCATAGGAAATAACAATTGGACATTCTTATATTTTAAGAAGTTTATTGAATATCAAAAGATAAGAGTAAAGAATGAGGAAATAACAGGAACTACTATTCATAACTATTACAAAGTAGCCAAGTTGTTCTGCAAGATGAACGATCTTGTAATCAACTGGGACAAACTTTCTAAAGGACTTCCACGACAAAAGCATTATGCAGACGACCGTGCTATCGAAAAGGCAGAAATAGAAAAAATTCTGCAATATCCTGACATCAGGATCAAACCTATCATATTAACAATGTTTTCATCTGGAATAAGGTTAGGAGCTTGGGATTATCTACGCATTAGAGATGTTTCTCCAATCAAGGACACACAGGGAAATGTAATTGCGGGAAAAATAATAGTTTATGCAGGTGAACCCGAACAATATTTAAGCCTTCTTACACCAGAAGCATGGTTTTCAATACAGGATTGGATAGATTATCGTAAACAACACGGAGAAAATATAGGACCAGAAAGCATGTTAATGCGAGATATATGGCAAACCTCAGAACGTAGTTACGGTGCCTATTTTGGTCTAGCTAAAAATCTAAAAAATTTCAGGTAAGTGGAATTAAGAGTTTAATTGAGAGAGCGATTAGATCTCAGGGTTTACTTTTTTTCAATGATAATGAAAATCCTAGTGGAAATCATTACGATGGTCTATTAAATATAGAACCTTCGAAGGTTAAGAATGTTAAGAATAGAAGAAAAACGAGACCCTGGAAAAGTATTCATGGAATGAGGAAGGCATTCAAAACGATAGCAGAACAAAAGATGAAACCAGCTAATGTTGAACTTTTGTTAGGACACAGATTAGGTGTTTCATCAAGCTATTACAAGCCAAATCTTGAATAAGATATTTTACCAGACTACCTACAGGTTACTGATGATTTTACTATAAATTCCGCATATAAACTCAAAAAGGAAAATCAAATATTGCAAGAAAAGAATCAAGAAAATGACAATATTATTAATGTTAAGCTTCAAGAAAAAGATGAAGAAATTCAATCAATAAGAAAAGAATTATGTTATATACGTAAAATAGCAAATCAAATATGGAGTAGTCCTTAAAATTTCATTTATTCAGAAGATTTTAAAACCATTATTTAGGTCAACCAAAAATTAACAAAACTAACTTTTTCAGGTAAATCTTATTAACTATAAGAATAGAAAATTTCTCTGTTTGATAAAAAGTTATGACTGTCTAGATGGTCAATAATGTCATGATTTGTTACCTAAACCGATAACATTAAATAAAATAATAATATTATTATTGTTATGAGCTTTAAGAAAGAATCAAAAGTAAAGCATATTATAGTAAGTGATGAAAATTTTGAGACTGCGTAGATTCGGATATGCAACTGATTCGATGAACGATGTAATTACCAAAATATTAGAAAAAAATAAGGTGTTAAAATAAGGTGTTAGAATCTGATTCTCGAGTTGGCGCCCGCGATATCCAGACTCTAACAACTACTCAGACTACTATTAAAAGGAGCCCTCAGTATGAATAATTATACTTTCTCGGATTTAAATAATTCTACTAAACACAAAGTATACAAGCGGTTATGGACAATAAAAGATAACATTTAGTAACTACTGATAAAACTATTGTAGAAAAGTTAGGAATTACAGAAAATTCAAACATTTTTTTAGAGCAACAGGTAACATCTGACAATATTGTCTTGATGAATATCAAAATTTTCTAAAAAGGACAATGGTTAAAAAAATGCCATTTTATGATAATAATAATTTAGATGATCAAGACGACTATCAAAGTATTTACACTGATGAAGAATATGAACAACTAACAGAAGGTAAATATGGAAAAGAAATTTTTGTTCCTGATAATGAAATTGATTTAGAATTAAGTGAAACATTAGAAAATGAAGGAATAATCGAGAAGTTTATCATAGATTTGAGAGAGAGATCTGTTAAACTCATTCTTAACAGAACATACGAACCAACAGTTAGTATCAGTGTTTCAATTGATATAATAAAAAATAAAAAAGATGGTCGGAAATTATTACTTAATGAATTTAAAAATGAACTGAAAAATTTAAGAGTTGAGCATGGACATATCTTGTTAATACAAAGCACTTTAAACAAAAACTTTGAATTACTTTGTAATAATTCAACATCAATAACAGAAGATGAAACTAAAAATGATGTTACTATAGAATTTGAATCAAGTGTCCAAAAACTCTTAAAAGAAAATCTAGATATTTCTTTTGAAGAATGGTCAGCCAAACTCTTAGAAAAAAGACATCTGTTAAATGAAAAAGTAAATGAATACTTTCCATCAATGCAGTTACTTTTAGATTTTGAACTAGCAATTAAAACAATACTAAACATTCAAGATATTACCCTTCCTTTCATGGGTATCGTCTTTGCAGCCCCTTCCTCATTGAAGACTGCATTCTTTAAATTTTTAAGAAAACTAAGGTATTCCTACTTCACTGACAAATTTACTGCAAGAGCCTTTGTTTCACATAGTGCAAATGTAGCCAAAGAAAAATTAGAGAAAATAGATATGCTTCCTCAAATAAAAGATAAAATACTACTTACTCCAGAATTATCTACCTTATTCTCTGGAAAGGATGATGATGTTAGAGAACAATTTGGAATAATAACTAGAGTTCTTGATGGTGAAGGACTTGAGACAAATTCTGGAGTTCACGGTAAAAGGGAATATTATGGAGAATATATGTTCACCTGGTTAGGTGCTGCAGTAGATATCCCATATTCAGTTTATAAATTCTTGTCTACCATTGGATTTAAAATCTACTTTTTAAGATTACACCGGATCGAAGTAAGTGAAGATGATTTATTAAATCAACTTACCTCAAAGAAGGATTTTAGTGAAAAGATGAAAGAAGTTGATCGATTACTATTTGATTATTTAACATGGTTTGAGGTTTGTCCTATTTCCGTAGGTGAAAGCAATAATGGACGAGCTAAAATAGAATGGGACAACGACAATGATGATAAGGAAATTATTAGAATAATAGCAAGACTTGCATTACTATTAGCCCATTTAAGAGGACATGTAGATGTTTTATGAAAATAGTGAACACCCCGAGTTCTTAACGACTGGTATTGAAGTTAACAATAATTCTTCCTCCTATCATAATAGTGGTTTTAGTCATAGACTTCCTACAATAGAAAATCCTAGTCGTGCAGCTCAACAACTATACAATTTAGCAAGAGGTCATGCCATTTCCTATGGTAGAAACTATAACAAAGGATGATATTTTGCTTGTGGTTAAAGTCGTATTATCAACCAGTCTTATTGAAAGAGTTCTGATTTTGGATCTATTAATTGCAAATTATGGAACTTAAACAACTTCACAGATTACAAAGTCTTAGAATATCAAACAATACTGCAAAAAGAACTATGACCGAGTTCAAAGGTTTAGAGTTAGTAAATATGAACAGAATTGATGACAATTCAAACTCAGAGTATAAAATAACATTGAAATCAAAGTTTAACTGGTTCCTAACTAATGAATTCAAAATATTAAGGGATGGATTCAAACCTACCGACAATAAAGAATTCTTAAAGAAAAAGAAATCTAATACTGCTATCAGGAAAAATACCCCTGTGCAGAAAGAAGAAAAACAAGATGAACAAGAAAAAGAAGAGGATCAACAAGAAAAATAATTTGAATCTACTGCTAATATTGATACTAATAGTATTGATTTACACAAGGGTAAAAATACTGACAGCAAAAAAAGAAGAAATTGATAAATTTCTAATGACAAATCACTTAAAGAGAGTAGGAAGACAGCAACTAAGACAAGAAGAGAAAAAATCTTCTATATCTATTCCTCCTAATAGTGACATTAATACCAGTAATAAAGATGACTCTCATGGAGAGAAAATCCTGACAGCAAAGAAATAGAAGATGATTCTGGTCTTATAAGACATTTAGGTTATCTTCTAAAAGTTCTATCCATTTCAAGAATAAAGAAAAATCTTAATATAGCAAAATGATTAAGAAAAAGGAAGAAATGAAAGAACAAAATATTTGGTAATATTGCATGTTTTCACATTGAAATAATGATTTAATTGGACAAAGAAAAATAAATAAATAAAGTTTATGAGTCAACAAAAGATAAAACCGATTTTAAGAATAGTAATTTGTACTTTGCTAAAGAATAGAAGATATTCAAATAGAAAAAAATGATCTGTTGTTATTAAAATTAAACAATGATTGTTGGATTATGATAACAATTATCAAGATGATATAGATAGTTTTGTTATTCAATACCCCAATCAGAAAAGTCAGTTATCTCTATTCCAAGATCTTTTTCTATGCTTTGTATCCTTTTAGCATAAAGGTCTATCTTATCCCATTCCTCTTTTTCTTTAGCTATTATAAAACCAAGCCAGCATTTATGAAGAGCTCCATAAGTCTGACCTTCAAAAAATCCTGATGGTAGTATGCGTTCTTGGTATTTTTTACCTCTCTTGTAATATGCCCAAGACATCTTTTTGTTCTAATGCCTCCAAAACTTGTTATTAGTGGTTCGATATCTTTGTGATTTCATTTACGAGCAAATAACATTAGAATCTACAGTTAATAAGATGACAAAAAAAAATTTGACGTAACAATGACAGTAATTGACGCAAGGACGTTAGCAACAACTACAACTTTTATTGGTAATAAGCTTTAACTTATGATAAAAAATATTTTTTTGAGGATAGCTTTGCAGATATACCCACATACGATACTATATTTTAAAAACTTTTTGCTACTTTGTTTTGTATGTCAGTAGTATTGTTACTGGAATCAATAATATATTAGAGACAGTTGTGACCATCATAAGTATATTATTTT
>DATFCH010000397.1:0-2537 GCA_035253345.1 Nitrososphaeraceae archaeon | reverse complement strand
CCTCCAGGCCCTTTTGGTGATTTTGGCGCCATAGACCACAACCTGTTAAAATTACTAACCCATTATTTCTGACATTAACTGCGATTGCTTGATCGTCTCTAACCAACGGATCTGGAACACGCTTTATCTCGTAACCAGATTGCTTTTCTACATACTGAAATGGAAATCCTTTCTCAAAACTTGTTTTCCTTGGTATCTCTCCTGTAAGCATAAGTGACGGAGAGTCATCACGGGGAAGAAACATAACATCTGTGTTTTTTTGTGTATAGTGCTCCTAATTCTTGTAGATGCTCTTCATCTAATAATGGCATTTTTGTCCTTTCCCCATTTTTATAGACCTCCCATCGTTTTAGAAACGCCTCAGGATGTACAAAGAGATCAATTTTAGTAGTATTATTCTGTTTGATAAATAATATTCTTCTTAGTATATTATCAAGTCCTGTAAAATGATCAAAATGACCGTGACTTAAGATAATTCCATCAATCTGATCAAAAGATATTCCAAATATGTCTGCATTATTAATTACACCATTTTCGCTTGGTCCTGTATCAGAGAGGAATATTTTGTTATTTTTGTATTTGATATTTTTTTATTCACATTATTTTTTTCCTTTTCATTTTCACTGTCTATGATAATATTGACAAGAGCAGAATCCATGCTCTGCAACTGGAAGTGGAAGAATGAATTTTTCATTCTTTGTTAACGATGGTCTATTTGCATGATCAGAGTTTGTTAGCAACAGGTCTGTGGAGTTATCCATAAGAATTGTAACGAAGACTTGATCAATTTCTTGGATAGTCATCTTACCTTTCTATACCTACAACTACTATCCTTTATCTATTCATAAGAGTATAGTACTGGAGTATTTTATAATTCTAAATTGAATTTTCCTTTTTGACCTGCTTCATTCACTCTTTCTAATTATGATATATTTAGAAAAGTCAAATATGGTTCATTTTTCTTTACTATTTTTAAAATTGTATTAACCCACGAATGTAGTTACAGGTTTCGAGACATTTAATAGCTTTTTTTTAGCTCTGATTTATCATTTCTAGGAAGATCTTAATATTTATGGTATTGCAACATTCTTGATGCAGCAAAGTAAGGCAAGATCAACAATTTTAAATGCTACGTCTTACGAGCTCAGACTCTTAGTGAAACGCATTTTGCTTCCTGCAGCTTTAGGACTTTTCTTTATATACATTACAATATCCATTACTGACGTTGAAAGAAGTGCATTATATAATAGTATACCATCTGCATTAGTACTTGTTATAGGAACTATAGTTTCCCTAAAATTATTATTTTACACAAAGCTGGAAAAAATGGAAATTCGTAGATTTAGATTTATTTTTTTAGCTATGATATGCTGGCTAATTGGTGAATTAATATATGTCTATCATCAGGCTTTATTAGGAATAGCGGTTCCGTATCCATCGATAGGCGACGCTTTTTACTTGTCAGCAACAATATTTCTTTCAGTTCACCTATACAGTATAATTTACTTAAAGAAAAGTATTTCAAAGAATAAATTCTTCCTTTACTTGGGCTTTTTAGCCTCGATTTTTCCCCTGTATCTATTGGTTGATAATATTTACCACTACGAAGATTATTACCAAAACTCCTTTATAGAATTTATTGTAAACACATCATATTATGTTACTAATGCGATAGTGATTTTTCCTTGTATACCTATTCTTTTAGGTCTTCAAAAGAACGACCCATTTAAATTTCATTGGTTTCTAATTGCATTATCTGTCTTTGTATTAGTAACGGCAGATCAGTTTTATAATTTCCTTTCATCAATAGATGAAGAGTTACTAACTAATATTGAATGGTTATTGAGCTTCTTTTATTCCATTGGGTTTTTGCTTCTCACTACTTCGATGCTTTGGTTTAACAAACTTAAAGAAATTCTTGAATATAAAAAATTTTCTGAACTTTGGTTTAGCCAAATTAAAGAAATTCTTGATAAAAAAACTTTTTGACATTCTAAGATCCGATCAAGAGGATAATTTACTTAGTAAAAATCAAGCAAATGAATTTAAAGAATATATTCTGGGTTCCAGCCAAGCTTTAGGAAGCATAATAAACGTTGCAGAAAAGACTAAAGAACAACTTGATATTCTATTTACTCAATATGTTATACAAAAAAGAGACATACTAAAACTTATTAATACTTTAGTCAAGATGACAAGAAATAATAGTTTATTAAATATACGTATTCTTCTTCCTTCTCCTAAACTTGATGAAGAGGATGTTCCATCAAATATTTATCCTAATATCTCTATCAAATATTTTGATCGTCGTCTTAGCGAAGATAGAATTACTACAATTTTAGATAGCAAGTTCATGTATATTATGGGTTCTAATCCGGATCATGGAGATGATTTAGATAGGTTTTTTATACAGGGAATAAATGATGAACCAAAGATTCTAACAGCTGTGGCATTATTCGAAAGAATGTGGATGTTGGAGAAATCTGTAGATTTTGGATGATCATCATAACCTTCTATTGATATGATAGAATCCTTAA
>DATFCH010000396.1:0-9699 GCA_035253345.1 Nitrososphaeraceae archaeon | reverse complement strand
TTTATTTATTTATTTATTTATTAACTTTATTTATTTTAAATCTTATGACTAGATAGATACGAGAGAAAACTTCCCAAATTTGCTTGGAATTCAACAAATAAATCATCTCTTACTAGAAATAACACTTATAAAAATAACAATATAGATTACTTTTCGGGGGGCCGGTGGTCTAGCCTGGTTAGGATACCGCCTTGACATGGCGGGGCTCACGTGTTCAAATCACGTCCGGCCCACTTCGAATTTCACAAATCAAATCCCAAATCTGATAGTTTCCATAAAAATTATCGGAAAATTAAACGTTAGAACAGGTTTGTCATATGATTAACGCATTTTTAATGTTAAAAAATATTGAGATCTCATGTGTCTACGCAGAGGAATTTCTAGATAGAATGTAATTTGAAAATTGTATAAGCTTCAAGTTTCAATTTATCTTTTAGGTTAGTCCTTTAATGTCTAAAAAGTTTTGTTGACATTAAAAGTAGGGGTATCTCGATATTTGTATTTCATTTAAGCTTATGATTTTAACATTATTGAACGATAAATCCAAGAAATTATTATTTAGACTGATTTTAAAAAGAATATAATAAAATATATCTAAAATACACTTGAGAAAATTGATATTAAAATTCGAATCTTTTTATGGCATGATGAAAATAACACAAAGATAATAATTAAATTAGAATGTTTAGCCATTATACAGTTAAATTATAATTATCTGGAATATCTTCCTCCATAATCGTCGGAAGCATTTGTTTTAATTTCTCAAAATTAAATAGAAACTTATTACCACTTTCAGTAATTGAATAATACCTTTTCTCACCATTTGTCATTTCCTTAATTAACCCACATTTTAACAGAAATTGTATGTATAGTTTACATTGATCATTACTTAGCATAGCTTTATACATGATTTTTGTCCTAGTTTCCATTCTTATACAAGAAGATAGAATAGCTGCAATTACCTCATATCTGCTGCGATTTTTCATCTTTATATAATAAAGTTGTTATTTAATATAATGAGTACGATACTATGAAATAGAAGATTATCTTTCATTAAAATTAAAAAATATATTTCCTTTTCTACTTTAAATTGATTTATATTTAAAAAAATACTAAATAATCAATCTAATAATTTTTCTCTAAATTAAAAGGGTGTTAAGAAAAGTCATTTGCTTTATTAGTTGAATAGGAATATTCCTTTATATTATAATACCGTACTCCCTAGATTCCAATAGTTCTATCCAAATATACACATTTTTTGTATTAGATGAACCATTTTAATACATGGATAACTTTCAACAAAAACCACTATTCTATCAAAAAAACACTATTTTATATTTTCAATAAAAAAATTTACCCTTGAATAACCTATTAATATTCCAAACTTGAATAGAAATAGTCTTGCGACTACTAAATGTCTTCTATATAAAAAATCCTTTCTGCTCTTCAAATTACAATCCGATCCTCAATTAGTTTTTACGTTTTTTCTCCATGAAAAAATCTATTTCAAACAGGGATTTAACTTGCTCTTAAGAGGACTCGTTATTAAATATTGATTTCCAATACATCAAAGCATCATTAAAAAATAATGTAATCTTTTTTTGAAATTGATTTGATATGAATTAACCACTTGCATTGAATTCGATTTAGCAGCTTGATTGTTGCTTTCGTGAGTAACTCCCATGCAATCAAAAATATAGCTAAATTTCAAAGCATAATATTAAATGACATAGAATTCATTACTACATTTACAAACAATAAATTTCATTCCGATCTGTTATTTATAACAAATTAAAAATAAAAATAAGAAGAATATTTTTATCTAAAATAAGATATAATCTAATTGGTTTAGTATTTCATATGGGATTATGTATCAAATATTTTCTCGATGATGCTTCTATTTTGTATTTTTTAGCCATTTTACCAATTTATCTAAAGCAATTCTTCTGTGAGAAAATTGATTTTTCTTCTTCATGTGGCTTAAAGTAGCAAATGTTACATTTTTTTTATGAGGAATGAAAATCGGATCATATCCCCAACCACCTGATGCAATTATTGTTGAAATTACTCCATTACTCTGACCAGTAAATATTTTGTTATCCACTCCGTTATTGTAAACAATGACAGCTTTGAAAAATGCTTTCCTATCTTCTTGTCCTTTTAGAAGTTTCAAAATACCCTTATTTCCAATAGTTCTAAATACATAAGATGAATATTGTCCCGGAAAGCCATTAAGAGATTTTATGAACAAACCATCATCTTCTATAATTATAGGTTTTTTTACTATATTGTATGCTGATTTTGATTTTTCTACCGCAATTTTTTGTATCGTCTCTTCTTGTATTTCTAATATATTTTGTTGGAAAAATTTGAGGTTTATATCCGTCGATTTGGCCTTTAGAATAGAGTCTAGTTCTAAATATTTATGAATATTTCCACTAACAAAATATAATTCATTCATATTTATTTTTAAATTCTATTGTATTTATTCAATTTTTTAAAATATTGTATTTCAAATAATCGAATTTATTGCATTCTAGAGTATCTTCCTCTTCGTTCGATCTCTTTAACTATATCTAGAATTTTTCTCAAGTCATATTTAGTATAATGGGAATATCCCTCTAAAAAATTATTAAGAGTGTCTTCAAATATATTAACATGTGCACTGCCTAAAATTTCTTTAAATACTCTAATATCAGTAGCAATGTCTTCAATCCGCTCAGAATAAAATGAAAGCCCGAAATCGATTAGATACAAATTTAATCCATTCAATATAAAATTTGATGTAGTCAAATCTCCATGGATTATGTTATTATTGTGTAGAATAGAAACATATTTTCCAATTTCTTTTCCTATCTCTTTAGAAATTATATCTTTAACATTTTTTCCTTCAATATATTCCATTATAATTTCGGCTCGTTTTGTATCGAGAAAATAGATAAATGGAGTTTTTATCCCTGTTTTCTTTGTGATATGTAGCATATTTGCTTCATGTATAGTCCTTCTTCCTCTGATAATACGATCTAATTGAATATTCCTATATTTTTTTGGAGTTCTTAACTTTGAAATAGCTTTATCTTTGTACCATTTTACTAAAAAAATATCTGCTTCTGCACCTCTTTTGAGCATCTGATAATGCAATGATAATATATCCAACTAAAAAGAATAAAAATGTGAGCTCTGTACAACCGAGAAAGGATGAAAAACTAATTCTTCAAGAGGATTGTTCCGAAGATCATTTCAAGAACGGATTATTAACCTTAACAAATCAAAGAATTTTTTTTGAAAAAACCGAAGGAACATTGGCAACTCTTTCTAAGAGAACAGGTGAAATGATATTGGAAATTCCTTTAAATGAAATTAAAGAATCGAGAGCAGAAGGCTTTCTATTAAAAAAAGTTGTTATCATAACCATTAATGATGATATTTACAAATTCGGTGTGTTAAATAATTCCAAATGGGCTAAAGAGATACAAAAATCAATAGCCCCATTTAAATAGCTTATCTATATTAACTATTCTAATAATTATCTCCAGTTTACTTCAACTTCATCTAATCTCCAGGATTGCCTCACAAAAGCGTCATGAACTTTGACGGTTTTATGTGAAGAAATATTATCGCAAATACCGGTCCAAGCTATTTGTGCTCCATTATCTCCTGAATAATGAACTGGACAAGTATATAATTTTGCATCTAATCTTTGTGTAGCTACTTTTAACATATCAGAAAGTCGACTATTTGCAGAAACTCCTCCAACAACAAGGACCTCTTTTTTCTCAGTAAAAGATAACGCTCTCTCAATTACTTCGGCAAGCATAGCAAATGCTGTTTCTTGAAGGGAAAAGCAAGTATCAAATTTATTGTTTCCATTTTTTATTAATTTTTTTGTAGCAGTTAATAGACCAGAAAATGAAACATCATTACCTTTAACGATGTATGGTAAAAGTAGATATTGTTTTGAAGATTGATTAGCATATACTTCAATGGTATTTCCACATGGAGACGCAAGACCAATATATCTACCAAATTGATCCAATAACTGTCCGATGGTAATATCTAAAGTTTCTCCAAATATTCTCCATCTTCTATTCGAAAACGATAGAATCATTGTATGACCCCCTGATACTAATAATACGAGTGGATCACTACAACTAGTTAGCTTTATGCCTAGTTCTATGTGTCCCAATGCATGGTTAACAGGCATGAGCGAAATATTGTAATATGACGATATAGCTCTGGCAATTACTGCCCCAACTCTTAAACAAGGTCCCAATCCTGGACCAGCAGAGTATGAAATTAAGTCTAATTCCTTAGCTTTCAAACTAGCTTTTATTAATGTCTCCCTTAGTAAATCTGGAGCTTTTTCTAAATGATGTCGAGATGCTTCTCGAGGATGAATCCCTGACCCCATTGGAGCTTTATACGAACTTCGAATTTCAGATAAAATTTCTCCAACATTTCTGCTTTGATCATATTGAATTACCGAACATCCAAAAGTATGAGCGGTACTTTCAATACCAAGACAATATAAATTATTTTTATTTGTATTATTATTTTTGTTCGAGTCTTTCATTCTCATCGTCTGCTAGTGGAGGAAACTATTTTTATTATATCCTTATGTCTCAATCGGTAGTCTGCTCCAATTCTTTGTTTATTTCTTACATCTATCGCAAACATAAATCCTTTGGCTAAATCTTGATGAATATTCGCAGCTAGATCCTTTGCTGTAGATCCATTAGATAATAATATTGCATTAGGTAAAATATTTCCTTTTTTATCAGATAATTTTATTTCATCTTCAACAGGGAAAACAATAATTAAATTCAATAATTTGAAACAAATGGTATTTATCGCTTCTTGAACTCCAGTAGACCCGTATTCATTAAGTATTATATTTATTATTGCTAGGGCTTTTTTTTGCTGCTCATTTAGTGTATTTTTGTTCTTTATTTCAAAGTTCTTATCTCCAGGAAGATAATACCATAAACCTTTCTTTGCACCCTTTCTAAGGGCAAGTTCAGCTTCTGATGCACAAGGGATTACTATTGTGTCCAATTCCTTTATTTTCTTTATGTTTTCTTTTGAAGAAGAAATATCTGTTTTGTTAGCTACTATTAGTAGAGGCTTTGACTGTTTCCTTATATGTTTTACCAAATCTAACAAATTACTTTCCGTCCAATTTTCAGGGTTTTTATTAGTAAGTCCAATTTTTGATATCGCACTCGAAATAGTATCTATAGTTACGCCTAATCCTGAAAGCCTCTTAACTAATATTTGTTCGATTTTTACTTTTTGGTTTGTCATATCCCTTGTAATTTTATTCCAATCTCTACTGATAATAGAAAGAATCCATTGATCAAATTCTTCCTCTACAAACTTAATATCAAATAACGGATCACCTTGTGATTTATCAATAACTTTGCCTTCAGAATCAGTTGAACCAGAAGCATCAACAACATGAATTAATGCCTCCGCCTGCCTGGCATCGTCTAAAAATTTATTTCCTAAACCCTTACCTAAGTGAGCTCCTGGTACAAGGCCAGCAATATCTATCAATTTTACAGGCACAAATCTATTTCCATCTATACATAATGAATGAATTGGATTATCTTGAACACCAAACTCTCTACAGACGCATTTCTCTCTAACAAAGCTTATTCCAACATTGGGTTGAATAGTAGTGAAAGGGTAATTAGCTGAGGGAACAGACTGGTCAGTTGCAGCATTAAAAAAAGTAGATTTACCTACATTTGCTTTACCAATAATTCCTATTAACATAACTATTCATTTGATTCATTTAAACAGTATTTTTTGTTTTTCTATTCTGTTATCGATATCTGTATGTTTACTGTTGTGATATGAATTTAAAAATTACATTTCAGTTAATATGGTAGAGGTAAAGTATAATTACTATTATAAATAACAAATTCTTCTAAATCTTCTCTTATATTCCATCATGTAATTTATATATATTTAAATTGATATCCAGAATTAAGTCAATCCATTTTGGCAGGAATAGTAGGTATTTATAATTTTGATATAAAAAATGAATCTTCTGATGTTATATTTTTTTACCTTATAAGTGCAATGCGGATGCTTCAGCATAGAGGAAAAGCATATTGGAAGATTATGGTTGGAGAAAAAGTTTTAGAAAAGAAAGGTTCGCTCCCGTCTAACTATATTCTGTCAAGAATGATTAAAAAGAGGAAATTATCTATTTCTAATGCTATTGGTTATCTTTCTAAACGTGCTCCAAACTATCCCAGCATGAATTATCTCAAGATCGCATTAGATGGTTTCCTAGTTGATATTGACAAACTACATCTTCATCCATATATAGGATCCGCGAAGGATACCGATCCTTTGAATCAAATATATACGATATTTGTTAGACTATTAAAAGAAAGGAAAGATCCTAATAGGGCTGCAGAATTTTTAGATGCTCATCTATTAGGTAATATTATTTTCAAAATAGAAAATTCAATTTTTGTGTTTAGAAATAGTACTGGATTTAAACCATTAATAATGGCATCAAATAACAATATGGTACTTTTTTCTTCAGAAAATTCTCTCCAGGTTACGTATTCTAATTTAACATATTCGGATGTCAAAATGGGACAATTGATTGAGGTATCGAATAAAAATTATACACAGGAAATAATTAATTTGAAAAATCATAAAATACTAATGGATCCATTTGAGTTTATCAGAGAATCTCACGTTACCTCGACCTTCAATGACAAAAGTATTTATACTATTAGACAGAATATCGGGAAAGTTCAAGCTAATTATCTTTCACGCTATGTGGATATAGATACGGTTTATGCAGAACCTGATTATACTCGTCCTATGGCTCTTGGGATTGGGATAGAATTACAAAAAACGCATTCTAAGTTGGAAATATCGGAAGGGGTAATTAAAGATAGATATGATGATTCAGATCATATGATCGATTTTTCTGAAGAAGAAAGTAAAAATAAACTACTTACTACAGGAAAATCACTAAAGTTTATATTAAAGGATATGACCGAAAATAGAAAGATCGCTTCAATTCAAGGGACTATTCAAACTGGAAGCACTGCGAAAGAAACAATTCACTATTTGAATAAAAACAGAGTTAAAGAAATAAACGTCATAGTTTGTTATGTTCCGACTATTGATGGGAGGCAGGTCGGCTTATATACTTCTAATCGGGATTTTATTGCCAATAAATATATTGGAAATGTTACTTCAATTAATCAACTTAATAATTTTATTGCTCATAAAATTGGATGCGAAAAAATTTTTTATAACTCTCCTTTTTTATTAGCTAAAGGAATTGGTATTTCAGAAAGCAATTTATGGTTTCCAGAATGGATAAGATTTTTAGACTATGAATAATAAAATATTTAAAATTGATTCCGAAATCTCTCAATTATTAATCCAAACACCTGCAAAATCAACGGTAATTTTATCTAACGTCAAGTATGATAATCGATATTTTATAAAAAAACTTGAATTATTACTGTATGTTACAAATAAAAATTCTATGATAGAGGAATATTCGATTTTGCTTATTAGACTTGAAACTAATAACGCTACTATTATAATGAAATATGATGAAGGGTATCGTGGTAGTAATGTTTTTGATAATACAATAGAATTATTAACTAAATACAACGGATTATCATCATTGATAAATAGAGTTTTGATTGAAATAAATGACAATTGATTTAATAATTTTCTATTTAGAAATTTTTGATATAATTTGAAAAATGTCTGATAATAAATTTATTCTAATCGGCCAATTAAAATGTTGATTCCAGGGCTGGTTAAAGAGAATCCCTTTTTTAGGAAGTTTTATATCAATTATATTATGAGGAGCATCATCTATTAAATAATCAAATGGATATACACTCTTGGGAGTGGCATCAAAGATACAAATTAACTCGTCGCAATCAATAAAATTAATCTCTAACCATTTAGACACATAAGGAATTGTTTTTCTCTCCCTTTTTGTCAGAATTGATATTCTATAGTTTTTTAATTTCAATCTTTCTATTATATTACCAATATCTTTCTGAGTAGGAGGAATATCTTTCCAACGGTGTTCCCAAACATATGAAAATAATGACTCACTCTCTTTTTCAGAAATAGGTAAGATGGTGGGAATATCCCACACAATTATATCCTTCTTTGAGATATTTTCATTCTTTAATTTATTGTATTCATTAACCCAAATTATTAAAACATCTGCTAAAACTGAATCTAAATCGATAGCAAGGGTCTTATTCAATTCAATGATATTAGTAACAGTTGTTTATATGTAAAACTATAAATTTTCTATCATTATATACCATAACTTAATTTCATAGTTAAAATATAAATTAGTTTGTGATTAAACCAATATAATGAGTTGTTCAGATGAATATGTTTATCATGATAAAGAGAATAACTTGATCAATATTACTCCAACATTACAAGCTAAACTACGCAAAGCGAAATATGGTGTATTTAACCATTCAGCAGTTGAATTATGCCATTGGACTAAAAAATCGTTTTATGACGAAGGGAATTGTTACAAACACAAATTTTATGGGATTTCTACCCATAGATGTATGGAAATGACTCCTACTGCTATGAACTGCGAAAATAGATGCATATATTGTTGGCGTCCAACAGAATTCTATGATACATTACAGATGCCTGCCGATTTAGTTGATGAACCAGATGCGATTATACATCAACTATTAAAAGAAAGAGAAAAATTAATTATCGGTTTTTATGGTAATTCCAAATCAAATAAGCAAAAACTAGATGAATCCTTGTTTCCTGCTCATTATGCTATTTCTTTGTCTGGTGAACCAACTATGTATCCAAAGTTACCCGACTTAATTAAATATTTGAAATCTTTGAAGAATACCAAATCTATCTTTTTGGTAACAAATGGTCAAGAACCAGATATGATTAATCGTTTAATTAACGAAGATGCATTGCCAACTCAGATATATTTATCTACTAATGCATCAAATAAAAGAATTTTTTACCAAATAAACAGACCAAAATATAAAGATGCTTGGGTTAGGTGGTTAACAACATTAAGAATTCTTTCTGAAATTGATACTCGAACTGTACTGAGAATTACTTTGATCCGCAATTATAATAATGACCTAAATATCATACCTGAATTTGCAGACGTGATTAATCAAGGAAATCCGCACTTTATTGAAATCAAATCCTATATGCATATCGGAATGTCAACTAATAGACTTGAACATAATAATATGCTTGAAATTGGAGAAGTTAGAGAGTTTACTAATACCCTTCAAAAATTCCTACCATCTTATAATGTAATGGATGAAAGTGAAATTTCTCGGATTGTTGTATTACAAAATAACAAAAGATACGTCGATAGATGGATAAAGGAATATTTTAAGGACAAAAAGGAAATTAACTTACATATCTGAATTCTCTTTTTTTATAGTTAAAAAAAAATATCACTTTATAATCAATCTAATCTCCTTTTAAAATATTTACACTTAAAATTTTGAAAATTATTTAGATATTGGTTCAAAGTATATTTATAGATAAGGTAAATTTTTGAAGAAAAAATTATATTTCTCTTGCTTATTCCTTATTTTAGTTCATTTTTGATAATTCTTTTCAAAAGGTCATAAGTTACAGGAAGTTCGAGATAATCTATGAGGATTGCAAACCAAG
>DATFCH010000395.1:0-4392 GCA_035253345.1 Nitrososphaeraceae archaeon | reverse complement strand
ATATTAATAACTGGTCATGTTTAATGCTGTATTAGATTTTTTAACCTATAGATGATATGTATTTTTGTTACTAAAGAACTTTATTTTAACTGCCACATAGTAAAAGTTCCTTTTTCGCCTAGTTCTGCTTTATAAACTCCTACAATACTTTTAAGAAATTCCAGATTTCCTGTTGCATTTGCGTCAAAGAATGCTGCGCCTAAATTTCTTGTTACATTATCTTTAATATTTATTATTGCTTCAAAAGAATAACTTGCCTTACCACCATTTTTAGAAGTAAAGAGTGCTCTGCCATCAGTAATAGCATGGGTGCCATCTTCTCGTGGTATTATAAAACCATTTCCAGAAGAAGATATTTGCATACCATTTAAAGTTCCATTACCTGAAAATGAATAAACAGAACTGGTTAACTTATCATGAGATTTTGGTGCTGTAAATTTTTCAGTATAGAATGGTTTCCCTAAATTTAGATTCATATGTTCTTCCTGTTTTATATCCCCAGTTTGGTTTTTTTCTTTATGTTGTTGTGCATATACTGAATCATAATATGTAGAAGAAAATAGCGATAAAGATGCTACCATTATTGTTGTTAGTACTATCAAATAAGCATATAGAAATTTCGTTTAATATTCCTCATTATATTAAAAGTTAATAAATATATTGAAAAATATCTGTGCTTTATTTTCAATGATGAGTTAAAAACAATAAAAAAATTTCATTTATCTGACTCTAGTTTATAATTGGATCATAAATTGATTCTGGGATTGGGATTCGAACCCTTATTCATCATATGTGGGTTCCATTAATAAATATAAAAATATTTATCAAATAAATCGATTTAAGAATTCTTAGGCATAGCAATCCAAAAAGGTGTTTTTCCAGTATTAATATAGTCAATTATTTTTAATTGTTCAGTATCAATTAATACAACTTTACTAGTCGAAGTTACATCTACATAAAGTAATTTACCATCAGGACTAGTCCTTATCCCATGAGGTCCTTTACCAACTTCAATCTGTTTAACAAGTTCTAATTTAACAGGATCAATGACATTAACCTTATCTGAACCTATTCCGGATACATAAACCATTTTACCATTTGGTGAAACATCTATTCCATGGTGTCCCGTGCTAACTGGAATTTTTTTGATAACTTGATTGCTTGCTATATCTATAACTCCTACATCGCTTGATCCTGCATTTGCAACGAAAAGATATTTGTCATCTGGTGTAATATCCAAGTTGTGTGGTCCTTTATTAACGGTAATCTCTCCAATTTTATCAAATGAAGTCATATTCATAGTTATTACCTTATCATCTCCTTGAAGTGTAATGTATGCTAGTTTTTTATTATTATAATCGGTAGGAAATACTATATTATGCGGAATTTTACCTACTGGTACTTCTTTTATTATTGACATATTTTTGAAATCAATTATGCTAATTGTTCCTGAAATTTCATTAGCAACTAATACATATTTCTCATCAGGAGATATTTTTACTCCTCTTGGTTTTTCTCCAACCTTGATTTTAGCAATTAATTCACCGCTGTTACCAATACTGTCTTTATTATTAAAGACATATACATGATTATCTCCACTTGAAGCAATTGCTGTTTCTCCATTATTAGTTGCATCAATATACGTCATATCTGGACCGGCAAACCATGTTTGGTTATTAGATAAAGATAACACTGCATTACCTTCACGAAGAGTAGTAAATACATTATAATCTAAATTTTGAAGATAATCTGAATTTGTTATTTGATTTGGTTGAATTTGTTCTGATTGTGCATATGAAAACTCAAAACTGACAGATAGCATAACTGAAGATATAAATATAGTTGTTATGAACAATATAATATTTGTAATTAATTTAGACATTGAATTTGAGATCGATTTATTGTATAAAAGCATTTATTGAATTAAAGTTATTTAGTGTAAATATTTCGAATTCTCGGATTGGGATTCGAACCCTGCAACTACATTCGCGGTTTTATATCATTTTAATATTCTAAAGGTTTATAGAATTAGCATTGAAGGGTGGGATTTGAACGTATTACTTGCATTCACGGGTTTATACAATTTTACTATTAAAAAGTTATTGAATCTATATCTATAGTATCAACCAATAGAATAATGGGCTCAGAGGTTAACGATCTAATGTATCCCTATTGTAGGATAAATAAAAGATATCAAAGTTAACAGAAATTAGATAAAATATTATCCAATTTAAAATTGTGTTTTTAACAAGTAATCTTCCTATGATTCAAACATTATTGCAATTTCTTTGATATCTAAGATCATAACTATTGCTTGATTCCTATAGTCATTTTACAAATGTAATTAAAATCTATCCTGATCGCTGTTCTCTTTTTTCAAAAGTAACAAACCAATATCTCGACTAAAGTCATTGCATTAAAAAATAATAATTGTTGGATCAGTAGGATGATGTTTAGTATTAGAGTTAGCAGTGCTATCTAAACTAGACATCTTTAATCAAATCGACAACAGGAGGAATTACCATCTTCCTCTAAAACAAATAATTGTTGATATAAGTTTTATGAAAAGTCTTCTACAATTCTTAAATAAAAAACAACAATAACTTTATTTTATAGACTTATGCATAATCATTTTTTTATTTTATTTTTCTTACCAATTTTGTCGATTTGTATGATATTAGATTTTACTAGTGTATCAGCAGTTAATAATGATGATGGATTTTTTAGTGTAAATCCTGAAGATTATTATAATACCGAAGATTCCGAAGAAGAATCACAAGTTTCTAATCAATTATCTGATGAAAAAAACAATTCTCCTGACAAAGATGCTTTAAAAAAACTATCATCCCATTCAACAACAACAACTAAAACAGTAGATAGGCATCCCTTTAATATTGCAGTGACAGCCGATTGGGGTTGTGAAGAAGATACTAAAAAAACAGTAGCAAACATTCAGAAAAAGAATCCTGAACTTGTAATTTCAGCAGGAGATGCAAGTTATCATAAATCCTCTGAATGTTGGTTTGACATAATAAAACCACTTAAATCCAAGATGAAAATAGCAATGGGAGACCATGAATATAGCGATACAACTGGTGGTGCAAAGGGTGTTATCAATCAATATCTAAAACCTTTGAATCTAGCAAAAACATATTATTCTTATGATTTGAATAATGCTCATTTTAGTTTTATAGATCCTTTTATTGATTATGGTCCAAATTCCGTTCAATACCAATTCATTGAAAATGATTTAAAAACTGCTTCTACCAACCCAAATATAGATTGGACATTTGTTGTAGAGTCTACACCAATCTATACTTCACCTTCTCAACATCCTGGTAATTCTACAATCAGAGATATTTATCATCCTCTTTTTGAAAGATATAGTGTGGATATTGTTTTTACTAGTGATAATCACAATTACCAGCGTACATTTCCCTTAAAATATAGTGGCAAAGATGGAGATAGTTCAAAGCCCATAATAGCAGATAGCAATCAAAATTCTTATTATAATACGATTATTGATGATGGTAACAATGATAATAATAACAAGGGAATCATTTACCTTATAACTGGAACTGCAGGAAGGTCTTTGTATGAGATAAAAGAACAGGCACCTTTTGTTGCAAAGCAGGATGATAAACATTTCGGATTCCTAAATATTGATATTAATGGTAAAACATTGAAAGGAACTTTCTATGCAAATGAACTTCAATTACCCCCTTATCATTATGTAAATTATCAAAGTAACATAATAGATGAATTTACAATTTCAAAGACTACTAAAACAGATAGCAATAGAGGACTTGATCTTTAAATTTGATTTAGATTGGGATTCAAACCCTTATCCATCAAATGTGGATTCTACTATTAACTATTAAAACATATTAAATGGTATATATTATTAGTTTACTCATCGTGTATTTAACTACAAAATCGTGTCAAAAGCAGTTCATCGTTCAACAAAGACTAGTATCTCCATGAATCAAAAAACAATTTATTTATTTCGGCATTAAAGTTTGTCACTGTCAATTTATTTCAATTATACATTTAATGGGGAAATGATCGCTAAAACCTGTATTTGGGTCTTGAACAAAATTAGTGAAATATCTCTTATCCTTTTGTATTTTATTTAATCTTTCTGTCAAACCTTTAAGTTTATCTTTTATTAGTCGTATAATATTTTTATTTAGATTTAATTTTATTGCTTCTTCTAATATTATTTCCAATTCTTTTTTTTCCTTTACATCCTTATTTAAATTAAATATTTTGGTGTTAGAAAATTTAAATCCCATTGGACTGTCTTTTTCATAGGAGTGTAGTTTTTTCTTATTATCTTTATTTACTTTATCATTAAAATTCTCTTCTAGTAAATTGTTACCCAAAGAAAGA
>DATFCH010000394.1:0-7991 GCA_035253345.1 Nitrososphaeraceae archaeon | reverse complement strand
TGTGATAAATTTTACTAGCTCACTAAAATTTCATATTTATTTAAATTATTAATCGCCATTCAAGATCGTTTGGCATTGTGAACGCTAGAAGTCACAATAACTCAGAATCTGGACTCCATAAGTATTTCAGTTCAGACTATTGCATACCTAATAATGATCCATCCTAATTGTTTAAATCATAGCATTATAGTTCCTCCATCTACAATAATAGTATTCCCTGTAGCATAAGAAAAATTATCACTTGCTATTTGAGCAGTAATTTTAGCTATTTCTTCAGGCTTTCCCCATCGTTTTAAGGCTGTTTCCTGTTTCGCCAAAAATCTATGTTCCTCATCCATTGAGTCGTAGGTTGCCTCAGTAGAAATGTTTCCTAAAGCCAATGTATAAGCCCTTATATTGTATATTCCATATTCTCTTGCAATATGTTTAGTTAATCCTATAATTCCTGATTTTGCAATTGTATAAGGAGATCCTTCTACATGACCATTAATAGCCGGTGTAGAAGCAATATTAATAATAATACCTCCATTTTTATTGTTATTCTTGATATTCCTGTCTATCATATGTGTAATAACTGATCTAGATAGTCGTATTGAACCCATTAAATCTGTATTAATAATTTCTAAAAATTTGTTTATCTCAACTTCATGAAATTTCTTGTACCATAATTGTTTATCAAATTTATATCCTGCATTATTGATTAATATATCAATTTTACCAAATTTATTCAATATATTTTCGATTCCATATAGTATGTTATTTTGTTTGGTTACATCTAATTCCATAGCAAATGTTTTTCCTTTAATTGTCTTAGATGCTTTAATAGCCCTTTCTATAGATCTAGAACATATGATAACGGTAGATTCGAAAGTTTCTGCAAAATACTTCGCCATAGTATAACCGATTCCGGAAGAAGAACCACTAATCAAAACAACTTTATCTTGTAACGACAATGTATTCGTATATATTTGTTATACTATGTAAATTTGTAATGCTGATCTAATTAGATCTTTTTAAGGGAATAATAACTGCGATTAAACGATTCAGTCTAAAGTTACAATTAAGAATTTAAAATACAAGTAAAATTAGAAATCTAAGTTACTGTAATAAAGTAAATTATGTATATGTATATATATATATAATAAATATTTTTAGAGAATAGATTCACAGACTTATTTGAATGAAAGATAAAAGTTTATGTATGTTGAAACCATCATTTGTTTCTTTAATATCTGAACATTAGAAAGAAATTCCTTTTTTTGTTAGGATATTCTTTTGATTTTAAGATAAATATATCTCCAATTTATTATATTTTAACTTAGATAATAAGTCTTTATTTTAAGGATATTATCTTTGTGTAATATAATATGAAATCTTATCGACATATGAATTACAATAATGACTATTCATTATTTAATGGTATTTTTTTTGTATCTCCACCTAAAAAAATCTCCAAAGCTTGTTTTATTATTTCGTCAGTAGAGATGCCTCTTTTTTCAGCCTCAATTTTAGCTTTTTCCCATACTCCTTCATCAATATTTATGGTTTCCTTCATCATACTTATCTATATTTTATTAAATTAATTTCTTTCGTTAAAATATAATTATATTTAACGTATATACACAAGTAACAAATTTCTGAGTCTTAATTTAGCTTCTGTTCTGTATTTGATTTGATTTACATATTAAAGCCTAATTCAAAATATAATTATGCATAGTAATGATATCAGATTACAAATTGCATAATTTGAACCTGTGAGACATATTTAGGATATTGGTGGATTTATAGGTGCTGACATAAGTACAGGTCACGACTATATATGGACAGAAATACTTGGGAAGCTCTGATTTGAATTTAAATATTGGTAATTGTAATTAAAAATACTCGATTTGCAATCTATTATATGATTATAAATCTGGATTAGATTTTAATTACCACCATAAGTTTTTGATTTCTAATATTTTTAAAAAGTTTTACTCCTCTTTTTTGCTACCTTCAGCAATTGTGCTGCTTTCTAAATCATCATCTTATAATATTTAAGTTTCAAGTCTTTTTTTTATTATTTTCAATACAGATAATAAAAAAATATAACAAGATTGATATTTTATAAATATATTATTTATTTTGGTCAATAACAAAAATTCTTTGTATATTTAAAAATCTACGATGTATTTTACCTAATATTAGTTCTTTCCTCATATTTTTATAAAAATTCTTTTAAAAAATTCATATATTGCTGTTCTAATCTTAGGGACAAATATAATAATGATTATTAAAAAGAATATTATAAAGAATAATATCGTCGCTAAGAGCATTTCACCAAAGTTAGATATATCCATATCAAAACTTACAATGAGAGGATTGTTTTCATATTTAGTATCTCCTGCAATTTTAGTTAATAATGATAAAGAATACTTGGACTGATTTGGAAAAGCATATGAATATGTGATATCAGCAAACTCATGAAATTTATATGGAATTTGATGCACTATTCTATTTGTAGCGATATCTTTAATTATTAAAGATACAAATGTATTGGTTACGTCATTTCCATTTTTTTGGACGTTAAAATTTAAGAGTGTATTATTGTCGCCTACTTTTGGTAAGGCAGGATAGGGCAAGAATCCCACCGAGTATCCATCTTGTTCCTTAAATATCGAATTAGGTGTACTTGAAAAAATATGCGCAAATGCTAAATTATTATCAATAATTGAAATAGAAATTAGAAATGATATTACTGCCATAGGAACAAAAGATAATAGAATAGATGAAAATTTTTTCAATTAAGTCAGTCAGATAACTATATCCAAATATGTATATTAAATATTTTAGCTATCGGTATATAAGGTAAAAATAATTTAATAATTTGTATAAATTCTGCTAACAAAGTCAAAGAAAACAAATTAATTGTTCAAGGTATTAAAAATAACAAGTCTTCGTCAATGGGAGAATTCATGAAAGGTTTCTTATTTTCTAGTTTAATATTTTCTTTCTGGTTAATCAGCTTATCTTTTTATCCATCAACAGTTTATGGACATCCAATTATAACCGATTCAAGTCCGAAGCAATTTCAATCTTTAGAGTCGCCTCCAGACAAAGTCATAGTCTATTTTAGTGAGCCGATTGTTTTACAGTATAGTCAGGTTTCGGTTATTGATTCTGAGGGAAATAGGATAGAGGAGGGAAAACCAGAAAATTATAATGGAGATTCTTCTACTATATCAATCCCGTTAAAGAAAGATCTTAGTGAAGGAACATTTACTGTAAATACTAAAGTTCTCTCTGCTGTAGATGGACATGTAGTTGATGAATCTATTGTTTTTAGTATCGGTAAGGGAAAAGGCGATTTTACAAACGTTAAATCTACCTCAAAAAATATTCTAGATTTGTTATCTTTAGAAAATTCATTTAGTAGAATACCTGGATATATAGGACAGATAATAATTGTAGGAACGGCATTTATTTTTTTGTGGATTCAAAAACCTTTATCAAAATATGAAAGAATACAAATTTTTCTTAAACCAAGTTTGGAACTAATTAAAAATAATGCCTTAAAATTAATAATATTTGGAGCTAGTTTAATTCTTGTTTCTATTGTTGCTACGATATATATTCAATCTATAGCAATTGGTGGTACAGCTCAAGATGTCTTGTCCACCGAATTTGGAAAGATAATTATGGTAAGATTAAGTCTAACCTTAGGTCTGTTAGGATTTTTATTTTTGGCTTATAAAAAATTCAAAAGATCTAAAAAAGAAGTTAAAATATCCAGATATTTTATCACAATAATAATTCTAGGATTAAGCATACTTTTTACCAACAGCTTAATTTCTCATTCCGCAGCATTGACTAATTTTGTGCCTATTTTGATAGATTACTTCCATGGAATAGCTGCTTCTTTCTGGATTGGTGGTCTAACATTTTTAACATTTATTTTTGTAACTAAAATTCGTTTAATAGAAGACGAAGATTTAAAAGCAAAAATTATTTCAACGGTTATTCCCAGATTTTCAATAATAGTAATACCGGTTTTAGGCAGCATATCTATAACTGGACCAACCCTATTGTGGTCATTAGAGGATAACCTCTCAATAACCATTGCGTCTCTCTATGGTAAAATATTGATAATCAAATTAATAATTGCCGGTATAATGATAATAATAGGAGGATATCATCAATTCATTACTGAAAAAAAGATTTCAAATTTAACTATAAGAAATATTGCAGTAAAAAGTAATAATGAAGAAACAATTATTCATGATTCCAATGTCTTTAAAAAATTAATTTGGAGTTTAAGAATTGAAACAATTCTAGGCCTGGCCCTTTTGTTCGTTGTTTCATTATTAGCTAATATGGCATTGCCTTCAGGGGAGATTTCCTCACCCACCATGAACAATTTAATTGACACTCTCGATTTTCAAAATCAAACGAACAATAACAATATTTATTCTACCATTATATATACAGAAGATCAAAAAGTAGAAATTAATTTACAACCGGCAAGATTAGGACAAAATAGTATTTTTGTAAATTTTAACAATTATGATAATAAACCTATAGATTCCATAAATAATGCTACCATAAAAATGTCACAATTAGAACGAAATATAGGCCCTGTTCAAATAGATATGAATAAAGTGTCTAGTGGAAAATTTAGTGCAAATATCCCAATCAGTACTCTTGGAGTATGGAATTTGGAGGTTCAAGGAAAGACCACACAACCCAATACTCCTAATATAATCGCTAATTTTGATGTGGATATAAAACCAAAGATAAATGAATTACAATTTAATATTACGGAGTATAAAACACCAGGAAATAGTTTATTGTTGTATCCGGTGTATCAAACAAGCACCAATTCTATATGGGTAGGAGATTCCCAGCCGGGAACCGGTAGAATTTGGGAATTTAATATTGGAAATCAAAGTTTTAAAGAACACCAAATTAATGGGATAAATTTAGTAACTTTATCTGTTTTTGATAATATTAATAAGAATATTTTATGGTTTCTTGATCCTACTTCAAGTATATTAGGGAAATACAATACTGATAATAACAAATCTGAAACATTTGAACTACCAAGTAAAGGGGTCATATCAGGTTTAACAATAGATAAAAATGAAAATATATGGATGACCGTAATTCAGGATAATTCAATTCTAAAATATGATATTAATCAAAATAAATTTGAAACATTTAAAATTCCTACAGAAAACTCAAGGCCACTAGGAATTGTTTATGACAAAAATAATGATTATGTTTGGTTTGCAGAATCCATAGGAAAAATAGGAAGATTAGATATCAAATCTAAAGTAATTACTGAATATCCTAATGTTTCTAGCCCAGAAACTCAAGGAAACAGTATTTTGTCTGAACCAACATCAATAATATTAGATCCTCAAACTTCGAATTTGTACATTAGTGATCATGCAAAGAATTCTGTAATTCTTTTTAATACAATCACTTCCGATTTTAAAGAATTTCCATTAACAGATACTAATGGATTAGCATTTGGAATGGCATTTGACATTTATGGTAATTTATGGATTGCTGAACATGTTTCAGACACATTAGCAGTATTAGATCCACAGACTGGAGAGATGGCCAATGTTAATATTCCAACATCTAGCTCTTTTGTTCAATATCTTGTAACAGATTCAAAAAAAGATATATGGTTTGCAGAACAAAGAGGTAATGCTTTAGGAAAAGTTACAATTAAGTTTACTCCCTCATCTCCTCAATCAGTAGATACATCACAAAGAACAGTAACAAATGAAAATAATAATACTAATCAATCAGATAGTAATATTTCTAAATCTATGCTATTTCAAAAAATAAGATTCAATGATGTTTTTGGTCCATTAATTGTAGTTGCATTAGTTGCATCAACCATTTTATACTTAAATAGTAATAATCAACTAAGAAAAAAATTATTGGAGCTCGAAATTATAGAAAATAAGAATAAAGTAAAGAAAAGTACTATGAGAAAAAAATAAGTCTATTATTTTAATAATATATTATAAGAGAGGTAAAATCAACGGAAATATTATAAATATTAAAAATTAAAAAATTGCATTATTATGAGATTAATACAAACTAAAATATTATTTGATGGATTTAGCGAACAAAAAGATTACTATGTAGGAATTGAAGGAGATAGTATAAAATTTGTAGGTCATTCAAAACCTCCTGGAAAACATGAAGTTATAGCAAATGTTGGTGCGATTACTCCATCCTTTATTGACGCTCATAGTCATATAGGTATGATTCGAAGTGGGGAACCAGCAAATGAAGAGGAGGCAAACGAACAAATGGATTCGATTTATCCTTTATCCAACGCTTTACATAGTATATATATGGATGATCCTTCATTTCGTGAATCTATAGAGGCAGGAGTCCTTTATTCTGTAGTGTTACCTGGAAGTGGCAATATAATAAGTGGTAAAGCTGTCTTGATCAAAAATTTCGCATCTAATATTTCTAATGCTTTCATAGCAAATATAGGAATTAAGACAGCATTAGGGTATAATCCTAGAAGTACTATAAAATGGAAAGGGACTAGACCTTCAACAAGAATGGGTTCAGTAGCAATACTTCGAGATAATCTATTAAAAGCTAAAAAAACAATGGCACTTTTAGAGAAAAAGAAAAAATCAATTGATGAAATTGATCCTCAAATGGAACTTTTTATCGACATTCTGAAAAAAAAATACAAATTGATGGTGCATGTCCATAAAGAAGATGACGTTATGACCATGTTAGAATTGATTAAGGAATTCAATTTATGGGCGATTGCAAATCATTTATGTGATGTTCATAATGAAAATGTTTTTTCTCTCTTAAAATTAAATAGGATTCCAATTATCTATGGACCGTTAGATTCATTTCCTTATAAAGTAGAATTAAAACACGAAAGTTGGAGAAATGTAGAAAAGTTATTAAATTCTAATTCTAAATTCGCACTCATGACTGATCATCCAGTATTATTACAACGAAATTTATTTTACGGATTGAGGTATTTATTGAGATTTGGTTGTACAAAAGCTGAAGCAATTTCTAAGATTACTAAAGAACCTGCAGAAATAATAGGTGCTTATAATATTGGACAAATAAAAGCTGGTTTTAAAGCATCACTTACACTTTGGAATGATGACCCGTTTGTATTGTCGAGCTATCCAACAACAGTGTTTGGGGAAGGAAAAATTGTTTATAAAGAATAGAATTTAGTTCTACTATGCACTTTCTTACGAGTTAGAAATATCCACATTAAAATTTTGACTATTTTACAATATTATAAGACTTTATGTTAACATTCATCTTCTTTGGTTTAAATTTTTATTATTTTAGTGAAATTCACCAGACTTATTCATAATTTTGGCTAAAATTATATATATTAACTATCAAACATGTTGTTTCCAAGCAATCAAGATCTTAGTTGATCTGAACAATATTTCATAAAGGAATTTCTATATTTGTCAGTAACACGGAATTTCTCAACTGAATTTTCGATTCCATTTACTGGTTAGTAAATGAATACGCTAACCTACAAAAAATTAGAAATGTTGATTCTTTTTCAGTTATAATTTCATCCTCAGTGAAGCATATTTTTGTCATTTGTAGATTTACAAAGAACAAAAACTAACCTTCATCTATAGAAATACAAAAGTAGTTTAGTTTAAGGTATTATTAACTCATTGGTTACATTCTTCATTAATAGCATATGCTTTCTTTAGTATAAAATTAAAAGTTCTAAATTAATATTTCAGCATAAAATCATTCTATAGTAAAAAATTTCATGAAGTTCATTTTTAAATTCATTGGTGATCACTAGTGGATTTAGTATAATTATTACATAAAATTATTATATATTACAAAAACAAAAACAATTTTAGAAAATTTTACATCTAGAATCTATCTAAATCCAAAAATATATTAATACGAAAAGTTTTTATGGCAACCTTCTCTTTATCCCATAACCTTAAAGGTAACAG
>DATFCH010000393.1:0-5050 GCA_035253345.1 Nitrososphaeraceae archaeon | reverse complement strand
ATAAGTTTCTAACCTAAACTAAGCATATTAACACATTTTTTTTATTTTAATAAATGAAAGAATTTATTAAAATACAATAATCTTCGAATTCATTACGGTAACATTTTGAGAACCCTCGAACCTGTATAGAATTACCCTTTTCATTTTGATGTGTTTATTTATATAATTTTAATTAACAATATTTCTTATAGTATTTATAATCTTCAACGAATAATACAAGAATCAAAGCCATTTCTCTTGGGAATTAAAATTATGAACAGAAATTTATATAATTAAAACAGATTAATAACAGATTGGTTATTCAAACTTGCCACCCGACATGCTAGAACTGGTCGCTACATAGCGAGAGCGGCGTGTGATTGCTGACAATCTGTTGGGGGGCAAAGCTTCTCTTCGTCATAAAGGAGGCAGTATACAAGGCGGTCTATCCGCTCGATCATAGATTTCTTGATTTTCATGACATTGAGGTCGACCTTGCCGGCCGGCTAGCTAAAACTCAAAGCGGACATACAGTAGTACTCCATTGGTGCATTTTTTCTCACGTGCTGGTCGTGGCGACGATTCAGAATGCTTCAATGGACCACTCGCCATCAAGTTGAAAAAGTTCTAGTTACACAACTGCACCATTTGAGTACGACATAAAGGAGTATAAAGTGTTTTTTTATATATTGACACTTTAAGATAAATAAATCTCATTACTATAGTCATTTAATATATATATCATAACTAAGATGAAATAATTTAATAAAATTTTAACATATAGTTTTTGCTTTATTTTGCTATAAATAAATAGTAAAATATATTATTTAGATAAAAACAAGACAAATAAAATAAATTTAATTTTATTTAGTGTTTATTTACCTGCTTAAACTCTTATTAGTCTTAATTAGTATGAATAGACGTGAAATTAATTTTACTTTTTTTTAAAAAATACAATGACTATAGACTACCTATTTTTAGTAGTAGTATTATTATTTTGCTAGCCTTTCTGATCAGTTTGGGAAATTTAAATAACATATTGGGTCAGGAAAAGGATTATGATTTAAAAGAAGTTAAAGATGATGTGTATGTTATATCTTCGAATGGATATAATGTCATGTTTCTGGCTACTGGGGAAGGTACTGTTTTAATTGACGCACCTCCAGCTATTGGTGATAAAATACTTAATGCTATAGCAGATGTCACGAATGAAACCATAGGACATCTAGTGTATAATCATGCTCACAGGGATCATATTGGAGCAGCATATACTATCGTTCAGCAGCAGCCTGATATCGAAATAGTAGCAGAAAATAATACTGCAGAGATTCTTAAAATGAGAAATGATCCTGATCGACCTGTTCCAACTACAACATTTGTTGGTAATACTACTTTGAACATTGGAAATAAAACAATTCAGTTGACATATCCAGGTCCATATCACCAAAGAGGTAATATTTTCATCTATATTCCAGAACAAAAAGTATTGATGGTTGTTGATCATCTATATTCCAGAACAAAAAGTATTGATGGTTGTTGATCAACTTGCTCCAGGTGAAGTACAATGGAAACATCTTGCTGCTACTCCTGAAGTCCCTGCTTTGATAAGATCCTATGATCAGGCTTTAGCCTATGATTTTGACATTTATGTACCAGGACACGGCGAAAAAGGTTCAAAAGAAGATATAAAAATACAACAAGAATATGTAAACGATCTGAAAAATTTTTCTCAATTCGCATTAACCAATGTTAATTATACGGAGGCTACAAAGAATATTAATAAACAAAACAGTGCTGCTGTCACAGAGGCATACTTTAATGCATTAACAGATGTATGTATAGATAAAATGAATAATAAATGGAAAGGAAAATTGAATGGTGTAGGCGTTTGGACTGATGAACATTGTGAAAAAATGATTCAAAGTTTACGAGTAGATTAAAATAACCGAATCTTATTTAAATAACAAATTTAAAAGAAATTCAATTTTTTTGATTGTTGACAATATTCTTTATTTATAATTAAATAGCTATTATTTTGAATAAATATTTCATTATTCAAATGAAAAATAAGTAGAGTAAATATTAAATATCAAAAAAATGATAATGATATTTGTCAGATTTTATCTACTTGTGAATATTTCCTTGTCCATGTTATGAATATAGATTGGCAGGAAAACAAAGAAATAAAAATCTAAGAAATAATTATAATATGTATAGGATTTTAAAAAACTTCTATTCAGTTATTATTTTTATTTACTAACCTGTAACATATATTTAAATATAATTAACCAAAGTTTTAACTATGTTTATCTATTTGTAGATACTACGTTACAATTATGGTTGATCTAATTTATGGCCGTGGATTAACAGAAATTATACGTGAAGTACCTTTTTATTTTCATTTATTTAGAATTATTCTGGGGATAAAAATTTTCCATTTCAGGAAACAGTCACCGATATATGGATCGGTAGATGTGAATAATGTTTGCAATTTACATTGTTCTCATTGCTACTGGTGGCTAAATAGAAAAAATAATGAAAAAGATCTTGGTGTTGAAGAATGGAAAAAGATAATCAAAGCCAAATTCAAAAAACAGCACATATTTGTAGTAACACTAGTGGGCGGAGAACCTTTGCTTAGGCCTGAGATAATAAAGTTATTTTGCGATGAAATGCCAAGAAGAATATGTGTGGTTACTAATGGCACATTTCCATTACAGAGATTTGAAAATCTTTATTTCTACTGGATATCACTTGATGGAACAGAAGAAATTCACGACACCATCAGAGGAAAAGGATCTTATGCGAAAACTCGTCAAAATATCTTCGACTATATTGAAAAACAACCAAAGCGTAATGGAAAACCTGCGTGGAAAGACATATGGATCACTATGACAATTAATTCTATTAATTATTCCACAGTTATTCCCCTTGCAAAAGAATGGAAAGGTAGAATCAACAAAATAGGATTTCAGTTTCATACTCCTTTTAGCAAAGATGATCCATTATGGTTACCGTTTGGAGATATACGTAACAAGATAGTAGAGGAAATTATTACATTGAAAAAGGCATATCCTGACTATATAGCAAATACTGAAAAACAGATTTCTTTAATGAAAGGTAATTGGGGTGGTATTGATACTACACCTATACAATGTCCATCTTGGGCTATTTTATCACTGGATCACATGGGAAGAATTAAACAACCATGTTGTATTGGAAGTGCCAACAATAAAGGATTAAAACCCATATGTGAAAAATGTGGCCTTGGATGCTATTCTATACTTGTTGCACAAGGAATCAAAGGAAACTAGACAAGAAAACTAAACTTAAATAAATATAGGCTTATTAAAATAAAGTTCTTGGCATGTTATCGCCTGATTTTGGGCTACTTTAAAAAGCTACTGATGGTAATATTATAAGGAATTAACTGGAAAAAATTTTCATTTTTCATTACTGTTTTTACTTCTGGTACTGAGAATATAATAGGATATTAGAATAACCGAACCAGCAAAACCCAGAATTATTGGTATAATATAAGGAGAAACAGTTGAAAGGTCGAATTTTAAAATTTTATCTGAAAAGTAAGTAAGTAAAGGTATTAAAAGAAACGATACTACAGAACTGATTATTGCACTAACACCAACCCATTTAAGTTTAGAAATAGTGCCTTCTTTATCCATTCAGCAATTTCTAATAAAAATGAGAAGGACATATAATCCAAAGCTAAATTTCAGCTCTAGTATTACACATACCGTTTTTTAAAAATGTTGATGCTTATTTACTTGATTACACTCTTCAATATTGAATGTCTTGCAAAATCCAGAATAAAGTAGATAATATAGGTGAAAGTGAAAAAAAAATTTATTTATTATTTTTAGTGGGTGTTAAAGAATCTATATCTCTAACACCCAATCTTTTGCCTATTACCAATGAGTTGGTAAGCAAGAATGAAATTAGTTTATTTAAAAACTTGTTGATTTAAGTACTGTTTAAACTGCTTTTACAAATAATTATATGATAAATAAAAGTATATTGGAAGAGAACTGTGATATATTAGGATTAGCCCTTAATTGAGCAGAACCCCTTTATTTAATTAATTAATTGATCTACTACTCTAGTGATATATCAAATAGATAGATTATTATGGATTCTAGTATAATTTACTTTTACAAAAGCGATAATGGGTTGTAAAGGAATATGTTCACGTCATAAAGCAATGAGACCTTTGAGGGGTATGAGATATTTGATTGGACAAAAGCGATGTCAAGTTTGTCAAATCTTTATCAATTGGCAAGGTTTTTGGTGTCCTTGTTGTGGATATAGGTTAAGAAGTGGACCAAGAAGTAGCAGAAGTAAATTTATTTTAAGAGAAAAAAAGAATGATTAGAGTTTGAGGTTCTATTTATCTAATTAGATCATTTGTAAAAAAGAATTTGATTATCTATAAAAATATGCTATAGACTTGCATTCAATTTCTTAAGATAGAGACAAAGATTTGAATTTAAATTGATAATAGCTTTATTCTTTATAGCAATGAACAATATTCTGCTATCTTTAACAATAGTAACAACTGTTCTGAGTATCGGAATTATCACTCGTATATTTGCACAACACATAACTCTAGATTTTACAACTCCAGTAGGAAACAAAATGGTCAGTAGAGAAAAAAAGGAACTCGATCTAAATCCTAAAAATCATAATGTTATTGCAACTGCTCAAATGACTGAACCAGTAGTAACAGCAGCAAAAGTTTATGAAGGATGATATGGTTTAAAGACAAAGGAAATACATCAGGTTTTTCTCTTAGTTTAGGTAAATTTGATGGAAATGTAACACTTGTTATCCATCAAACAATGGTTAATCCGTACACATATTCTGTATTTTTTTGTCACTGCTGAACCAGAAAATGACCTGATCCTAATCCATCTAGTGTAGTTGCAGGTACTGAATTATATCCTCATTTTGGACAATAACTTTATAATAAAAAAAAGAAAATATTAGATTCAAATATAATAGTGGCAATAAAATAACCAATAAACCTATGAAAATTATGAGGACATATTAATAT
>DATFCH010000392.1:0-2404 GCA_035253345.1 Nitrososphaeraceae archaeon | reverse complement strand
ACATTATATTTCTTTCTAAATTCGAGTTTAGAAATATTTAATTTAGCAAAAGAATTAATACGATATAGAAAATATTTTATATATACTTGATTCACAAATTTAACGACTCTCTTTTAGAAATTAAAGATAAACAATATGTGTGGCATCCGTATACACAAATGAAAATATGGAACAGTCAATGTAATAAAATCATAACCGAGGGAGAAGAATTTTATATTATCGACCAAGATAAAAACATGATTTTAGATGGCATAGCTAGTATGTGGTCAAATGTATGGGGGTATGGCAATAACCCAATTGTAGAAGCTATGAAAGAACAAATGAATTTATTACCAAATTCTACATTGTTTGGATTAGGAAATAAACCTTCAGTGATTCTTGCTGAAAAACTAATAAAACTATGCAAAGGAATGGATAAAGTATTCTATTCTGATAATGGATCTACAGCTATAGAAATTGCATTGAAAATGTCTATCCAATATTGGAAAAACAAGACTGGCAATTCAAAGAAACATCTATTTCTATCCCTTAAAAATGGGTATCATGGTGATACAATAGCTACTATGTCTGTAGGTTATGTTAATAGATTTTTTAAGCCTTATCAATCCATACTTTTAAAATCGCTATACACTAATTCACCAAAAGACTATGAATCAATATATCAAAATCAGGAAGAAATAGTCGAAAAATGTTTAGATTCAACAGAAATGAAACTCAAAAAACATTCCCATCAAATATCTGCCTTGATAATGGAAAGTGGGGCACAAATTGCTGGTGGCGTTTCTATTTATCCTATAAACTATCAACGAAAGATTGCTGAATTATGTAGAAAATATAATATTTTACTAATTTTAGATGAAATTGCTACTGGCTTTGGTAGGCTAGGAAATATGATTGAATATATAAATCAAAAATCCATTCCTGATATTGTTTGTTTTGGAAAAGCTCTAAATGGTGGTTATTTTCCAATCGCTGTAACTCTTACAACTGATAACATCTATAAGAAATTTTTAGGAAATTATACAGAGAATAAACAATTTTTCCATGGTCATACTTACACCGGTCATCCTGTAGGATGCTCTGCATGTATTGCAAATATTGAACTTTATAAACAAACCAATTTGATTAAACAAATTCGTAAAAAAAGTTTCCATTTGAAATCTAAAATAAATAAGTTCAAAAAATTAAAGATTGTTGCAAATATTAGACAAAAAGGTTTGTTAGTTGGCATTGATTTGGTAAATGGTAAAAAGACTTTGAATTTCGTTAATGATATTCCTATTAACCATTATATTATGGAAGAATCATTAAAAAGAAGGATATATCTTAGAACACTAGGAAATACTTTAACCATTATACCACCACTAGCAATACCTACTATTTATTTGGACGAAATACTCGATAAATGCTATGATATTTTATCTACAATTGAAAGAAAAATTTTAAGATAATTAAAAGCAATTTCTTTCTATTTCTAAACTCGAATTTAGAAAGAAATATATATTATCACTCCAATGATAAAATTTAAACTTTATTAATCATAAATTTGATGCAAATATATGACTATTAAAAAGATTTTTTATCATAAATTACATTTAATCTTCTAAATTCTTTATAAAGGGTTGCTTTTGAAACACCTAGTTCATTAGCAATTTTTGATTTAGGCAAATTTTGAGATAACAAATAAATTAAATTATTTCTATCAAGTTCTTTTGGAGGCCTACCAATATCCTTTCCAAATAATTTGGCTCTAGCTAACCCATCTTTTGTTCTTTGTATTAAAATTTCTCTTTCCCGCTCAGCAACCCATGTTAAAATACCAATCATTAATTTTCTTATACTTGAATCAGTAGTCTGCAAAAAAGATTCCTTTGGAGAACATGAAATTAAAGGGCTATATTTTTCTATGGCTTTAATGGCATCTAATGTATCCCAAAAAGTTCTTCCCACTCTTGATAATTCATAAACCAGTACAGCGTCAACTCCTGAGCTCCGTACAACTTCAATTAATTCTTTGAATCCGTCTCTATGTATAGCTGGAATCTTTCCGCTTACGGAGGGGTCTTCAAAAAAATAAAGGATTTGGTAGTCATGTTGTTTGGCCCATTTTTCTATGGCAGTTTTTTGTGTTAAAACAGTTTGATCATCAGTACTAACTCGAAGATATGCCATAGCGTATTTCATGAACATGCTTGAAACTCGGAAGATATGAATTATAATGTTAATATATACAACTTTTTTGTTCAAAAAAGGTAAGGTTTAATTTTAAACTCTTTTCAAGTAAATTAGGGAAAAATACGAGTAAATAAATAAGAATAAAATTATGCCATATAAAAAACGGTCCTTTTTTGAACAGTTTTTTTTTGGGAGTTTTTTAGCGGATATCGTTTTTGATATAATAGTA
>DATFCH010000391.1:0-6430 GCA_035253345.1 Nitrososphaeraceae archaeon | reverse complement strand
ACACTAGAGTCTACGGCAATAATTAATGAATCAACTGTTAAAGGTAATTTAGATACAACACAAAATAATTTTAAAGATAATAAAAAAGAAGAAAATGAGTTAGAGAATAAAATAAAGAAAGAGCCACTACTTGAACGATTTCCCTTGATAGATTTAGAAAAGTTTCTAAAACAAAATTCAGTAAATATGGAAATTCCACTACTTAAGGAATTGGAAACATCTGATGCTCAAGTTCCTGCTTTTGATGTAGATGAAAACCAATACAAATTTGTAATTGATGATTTAGAAAAAGCAAGTAAAAATAAAAATGTTGACTGGATATTTATTATGTTTCACAAGCCAATGTATTCTCCTTTATCCAAACAAGTAGAAGAATATATTGTTAGAGACAAATATCAACCCCTATTCGACAAATATGATGTTGATTTAGTAATATCTGGTCACAATCATATTTATAGCAGAACTCTGCCGTTATCTTTTAACAAAATAGATATTTCTGAACCTATTGTAGACAAGAAAAGTAGTAGTAATAGTGTATTTTCTAATCCAAACGGAACTACCTTTTTAGTTGTTGGTACAGGAGGAGATGAACTCTATAGAATAACAGAGAAACCATACTATATAGCTAACCAATACAATGAAGGATTTGGTTTTGTAGATTTAAATATAGATGACAAAAAATTGGATGGAAAATTTTATGATATAAATTTAAATTGTCAAATGGGAATGACAGAGAAAAAAGGAAAAGAAAAAATTGATTTTGAATCGTGTGTACCTGCAACTACAACAACTATAAACCAGAATAATTTAAAAGTAATAGACCAATTTACTATAGATAAACTTTGACAGAGTAAAAATCAAAATAATAATGAAATGTAAATATCATTTTGATACTTATCTATTTTTTCTTACCTATATAAGATAAATTTATAAACCAAAAATCAATAAAATTTATTCTTAAATCTATAATATTTAATTGTTATTTTAATAAATATTCAAAACTACATTTTTTGGTTTATCATTTTGTGTTTTTTAATATGGCATTGTTCACTACAGAAATGCTCTATAAATATGTAACATAAAAGAGGATTTTTCTTGATATTCTTTCCACATACATTACAATAGAAAATAGTATTATTAACAAAAACTTTATCACTTTTATTAGGTAAATTTAATGATAATGTTGTTGTTATCGTTGATTTAGCTTTTTTAGTTTTATGTGAATAAGTCATAATAATTGTTATTAGTATTACTTTATCTTAATTATATAAATTTATTAAAATTTATTTCAGAATTATGTACTAGAGTTTAGAGGAATATTCTTTTATTTTACCAAGATTAAGTCCTATTCAATTTGATTTAGAATAGAATATAATTTATTATTCATGATTTTTCTTTATAAAATAATATGATTCAATTGTTTAATATTACTATAGCTCATTTTTTTGTTTAAAACTAGAGTAATCATGCGCATACTTTTCTTTATGATCTTCCATCACTCCCTTGAGAAAAGATTTTTTTTGTAATTTTTTGGGAAAATTTTTTTAAATAAATATATCTTATATTTTATAGCTATTTTTTGACTGGGCTTCATTGAAAATTGTTTTTAAGTATGGTTCTATTAAATAATTAGTTGTTTGAATCACAATTTCAAGAAAGATCTAATGACTTTTTCAGCAACGAGCATATTTCTTTCTTCTGATATAGATTCCAAATACTGAACGATGAACTGGTTCAATACAAAACCATAACCAGAAATGTTGTCTACCAATATGAATAACAGTTTCGTCTATTATGAATGCGGATACTCTTTTCCTCTTGTAGATTTGAGTAGAACCAAATCTATGAATCCAGTTCCAAACAGAAACATAACTTCTTTTCTTGTCTTTGAAAATAATTAAAGTCTTTGATGTATTGCGTAAACTCAAACCAAGAAAATACAAATACAAAGAGTACATAACTACAATAGTGGATGTTCTATTTCTTTCAAATCCTAACAATATATGTTAGAATATGACATCACAACTATAGATCTTTCGTTAACTTAACAGGGCCAAAAATATGTGTATTAATTGCATGTTTCTGTATAATCTTCGTATTTCAACATATATTTATTATCTATCTTTTAATATAACTTAATGAAAAATATATCACTTGCCCTAACTTTAGGGATCATTTTATTAAGTTCTGCAATGCTTGTGACTATTCCTAGGAACGCAATTGCTCAACAACAAGCTGACGATACAGATTATACATTGACAGAAGAAGAAATAAAAACAAAAATAACAGAATTCAAAGCAAAGCATCCAAAGTTTTCTGCTATAGTCGAAGAAATACCTAACCTTGATTTAAAAGAAACTGTTAAAGGTTATCTTGCTGCTGGAGCTATACAAAAATTATTAAAATTCCATGCTAAAAATCTAGTTGAAGAAAAAGTAGCCAATGCAACTGGTAGTGCTAGCACTGGTAATTCACCATTAGATGAAACTCTGACAGATGAACAAATTCAAGCAAAAGTAACGGAATTCAAGACAAAACATCCAAAGTTTGCCACTATAGTTGAAAGTATATCAAATCTAGACTTGAAAGAAACTGTTAAAGCATATCTTGGTGCAGAAGTATTACAAAAATTATTCAAATATCATGCCAAGTATTTAGTTGAACAAGCAGCAGAAGCAGCAGCAGCCCCTCCCGCTCAATAAATAACTCTAAAACATCAAATATTTTATTTTTTTAAAATTATCAAAATATGGACAAAAGGCTATTTTATCGTATTTTAATAATGAACGATAGGTTCAATCATTTTACATATTAAATTATTTGAATTATTGTTTAAAACTCTTTCAAATTTTAAAATTTAGAGTGATATTGTATTGCCATAATCATTACTTTTTTTGTTACTATTTATCTTTAGTATTAGTAGTATCATCCTTTTTTTTAGATACTAAATCTTTTATAACATCAGATACATTTTCTTTTAATATTTCGTATTGTTCCTTAGTAATCTTTCCTTTAATAAATTCTTGTTTTAAGGTCCTTGTAATACTCACCAGATTTTTAATCGAAATATCAGTAGAATTGTCAGACAAGTTTTGTTCTTTAAGAATTTCTTTTAGATATTTATTGGCAGTTCGTTTTTGATAATACTCTTTGATTGACCTAGCAATAGACGGAATAAAAAAACTGAATATTGCTCCAAGAAATACTGCGATATACTGAGAGGGAATTTCATCAAAGTTTATTAATTGATTTCTTTGATTATTAAGGTTAATATTCAAATAAACTAATTTATTATTTATGTTTTCCTGTGTAAGGGACTTATTCATACCCACTTTCGCAAATTCGTTTTCTCCTATAACGCTATAAGATAGGTTGAAAGGAACAACAATATTTTTTTGGTTGAAATCAGAATTAGCAATAATGTCTATAGGAAGTATACCTTTTCCGCTTAATAGATTGAATTGACTTCCTTGACTAAAGTTAATTGAAAAATCATTGTCATTATAAAATCTATCTTTTTTTATTAGTTCAGCTTTTACATTTAAGTTATACAGACCACTATTATTAAATTCTAGAGCTATTGAGTTTCTGCCATTTTTAATATTAATGGAGTTATCTTCTAAAATCAAATCAGGACGTGGAACATGTACTTTTCCGAAAATTTGTGAAAAAGTGTAGTTTTCTGATTTCCTTCCAACTTCAACCAATATTCCATAATTTGTGGGATAGCCTATTTGACCAAGGTCTAAATTAATTATAAAACCGTCTGGAATAACTGTTAGATATTTTTTGGTAAGCTTGGATGAAAAGAATAGAGGTTGAAAGTCATAGTCTAAGAGTTCATATCCTCTTATATTCCAGTCTAGTTTTTCAAAGATATTGTTAGAATTTATTGTTTTTGCTATTACTTGTTTTATTATGTCGTCATCCAGAATCTGACTTTGGTTTAAAGAATTTTGTGTAATATTCTGAAAAAAGTTGTTAGTAGAATTTAACTTGTTAATATCACTTATGATATTTGAATTTAAATTGCTATGAGTCAAAAAATATCTATAACCGTAACCTAAGAGTCCAGTTGTTTCATCGTCATCAGAGTCTACAAGTATATTAATAAAAAGATTTTCTGGACCAGTACCACTATTCGGAATTGCGTTTTTAAGTTTATTTAAAAAATCATTAAATAAAAATTTTATTTTTAAATGAGTACCATTACTTGATACAAATACTCTATCCAACTCACTACTTTGTTGTAAATAATTTAAAGTATTATTGGCTTCATTCTTTGAACCATAATATTTGTAATTTTGTATCTTATTATCTAATAATTCGGTTTTAAATGTAGGAGAAAGTCCATATACGGTATGAGATAAGAAAGTTATACAGATAATAAAAGAAAGAAAAAAAATAATAGCTAGTGCAGCTTTCAATTATGAATTTTCAATATCATCTATAATAAAAATTTTATATATTGTTCACAATTTGTCATATAACCATATTACAATTTACAATTTAATATTTTTCAAAATCCTTAACCTGAAGCTAAAGTTATATGTATGATATAACCTTAATTGTTGTTGATAGAGTTCGGGCTAATTAGCCTTAGTTTTTTTAAATAAATCTTATTGAAGTTATAAAATGGTTACGTATATCTGTATTTTCACTACTATCAAATTTGTCAGAAAATCCTTTAAATCCTAAGACATAACCGTGGTTCTCAACAAAAACTGTCCAATCTTGAAGACCAATCATAGGTACTGATTTTTCATATTTATTCTCAATAGTAATGGCAAATGTCAGTGCTTTATGACCGTCTATACTAAGAGATGAAGGTGGGTCATTTACATTTACGTAATTTTCTATCAAACCTGTTTTGTATGCTTTCAAACTAAAATACGTAGCTTCTTCTATATTTGATGTTCCAAAATAATCTAAAATTGGGTTCTTATGGAAAAGATAAATTTTTTCCTGTGAAATTGAATCTGAACTAATTTCAATATCGGGGACAGAATCTAAATCCGAATTTTTCTCATTTATTTTCCAATCTGTAGGATATTGAAATTGAATTCCATGTTCTTCACTTGTATAATTAGTATATTCTATACTAAATACTTGGTTTTCAAGTATAGGGATAAAAATTAATGTAAAAGATATTGTCAAACTTAAGAGTATATTCGATGGTTGTACTACTCTCATATAGTTGCTCTATCCTATAGCCTTTGTAACATAAAAAGAATTACGGCTATACTATTCTTTTTCTGCAGAAATATGCAATAAATCTGCCATTTCATTATGAATGTTTAATAAATTTAATCCTTTTTCTGTAGTTTTAAATATTTTATTCCCACTTATATATTCAATGAGTTCATTTTCTATTAACATAGTAAGATATTCTTTTAACTGATTGTAACTGAGGTAAGCATGATACATGATTTTTGTTTTGGTTATTCCACCATTAGCTGCATCCAGTATCATTGCAACTATTTCTGTCCTACTACGATAATTCATATTAACAAATAATTAATTTCCTATATTAGCATAATCGAATCTGTCAAGATAATTTTATTCAGATATAAATTCCAAAAATTTTATTTTTTATATATAGTACCTATTTCTGAAAGTTTTCACTAATGATGAAATATAAATAATAACAGTAGAAACTAAATGATAACATGTTACCACTTAAGTAGTTCTAACTAATAATAGAGAATGTCTGATATTCTTTTAAACAAAATTTGAAAAAGAAAAAAAGGTCATTGATTTAAATCAACATACAAGTAATATATTACATTTCGATATTTCTTATGGTTAACATAACAACCTACATTGAAATAATTTATCGATAGTGAAAAAAATTGATATAGTAAATTTTTTTTTAATTTAATAGGATTGAATCTATTCAGAAAACTATAGGATTAATTCATTTGTTATTGATTGATAAATTATATATATCTGGACTAAAAGAATTTGCAATTTATTTTTGTAAGTAGTATTAGGTTATTCTTTTTCATATTTTTTATATAGAGAATATCCTCAATATTAAAATAAGAGTTCTTATTTCCAATCTCGTTGAAATATAGTTTTTACTTAATGGTTAGTTTTCTACTTATCATTCTGTTATACTCTTGTATATCATTCAATAACCTTTTTGAAAAAATAATAATATCAATAGCATTGGTATAAACCAAATACATTTACAAAATTCTTATGCAGTTGAGGATGATGATGATAATGGTAGTCAAGATAATAAAAAATCTAATGTTAATGTTAATAATAATAAAGATAAAACAATTTTTAATATTGTAGCTGTAGGAGATTGGGATTGTACCGGTGAAACGGAAGATACTGTAGACAATATCTTAGATGAAGATCCAGAAGTAGTTTTAGCTCTTGGTGATTTCTCTTATAGTGGAGATGCGGATTGCTGGTTTGA
>DATFCH010000390.1:0-2706 GCA_035253345.1 Nitrososphaeraceae archaeon | reverse complement strand
TCTGATTAAATACCTTTTCATGTGAAAAAAAAGTAGTTATGTTGTGAATTATTTAAATGATTTCACCTTTTATCACTATCTTCATTAATATTATAGATTCTATTTTTCCAATTGACCGTATATCTATTTCCATAATTTAAGATAGAGGTAAAAAATGCAATAACTATAAAAAAACAGCCTAAAGGAAAATATAAAGAATACATAATATTTTGAAGTACGATATATTTTGATTGAAGAATGCTTGTTATTACCAATAATAACAAAGATGACAGTCCTAAGGAAAACAAAATTATATTCAAGTTAATATTAAAGATAACAATATTATTATGTTGTAAAATATGGCTAATCGAAAAAATGAATACCAGTAGAGGTAACAAAAGTACGAGAAATGTTGCGAATACCATTAAATATGTATTTATTTTTTCTCTATGTAATAAGGAAACTATTAATCTTCGCAGTCCATGCCAAAGAGTAGAAGTATCTCTTGCCCATATTGCCTGTATATGATCGTTTCCATGAACTACATTGAGTTTAAAACCATATTCTTTTACTCTTCTTCCTAAAGCTCCATCTTCTATAATTTCCCTCTTAACTGACTTGTGTGTACCGATATCCTCATAGGCTTTTCTGGTTATTATAAAAAAACTACCGAATAAATATCCTACTTTACTATTAGGATTATTTGCAGTCAAGGGTGAATATTTTACCAAAGAAAGAGTCCAAAGTATGGGTAAAGTAATCTTTGTCCAGAAATCATTTGTCAATATTTTAGGTGCTGCGGTAAGTACATCTAGATCTTTTGATAATAAATGATCGACTGCTAAAGAAATGGATTTGGAGGAATGAATACTATCTGCATCAGTAAAAAGAAACAAATCACCTGTTGAATTTAGATATCCTTGATAACATGCCCAATTCTTTCCTGTCCACCCGACAGGAGTCACATCTATCTCTAAAAGAGTTATTTTAGAATGAATTGAACTAAAATTTCTGATTATTTCATCAGTCTTATCAGTAGAAGAATCATTAATGACTATTATTTCGTAATTATTATAATCTTGTTCACTTAAACTTTTAAGACAACTTTGTATATATTCTTCTTCATTACGTGCTGGAAGAATTACACTGACCTTGGGAAGTTTAATATTTTTTGAGAATTTAAAAGACTGCAGTTTTGGAACCTGCTTTAAAAAGCTTATAGTATATATAAGTAAATAAACCCACGAAAAGAAAATAACAGTAATCATTATTGTTAATAATATAAACAAAATATTGCCGTATTCCATCAATTATCTTTAATAGTATTATCTTTTTATTAATAGATTATTTTATTAAATTATCCCTAAGGTACAAAAAAATACAAATCCTAAAAATATTTAAACTATAAAACGTTCAATGTTTTGATAAGCAACGGATAACTGATGAATGTTAAAATGAAGAATGTATTAGAAATCCTTTAACAAATATGGCAATGTCAATGATCAATCAAATCCTTCTATGACTAAAACAAATATTTTTAGGTCGTGAATATTTAGTTCAAAAGGAATCAAATCATGTTACAAACCTTATTATATTATCATTTTTAGTGATTGTGATTCTAGAATACTCAAATTTTTCATATTTATTTATGATAATCTCAATAGCTTTTTATATTTTTTTAATCGGCAGATTTCCTATGAATTTTAGATGATCATTTAAATGATTTAATAATATATAAAATTAAGATTCGGCTAACTTTTTACAATCGTATTTAGAGTCATCATTTCTTTGAATTTGCTATTTCTGGGTTTACCTCTCAATCTATATCCACAACAAGGACACCATATGTCTTTCCAATAAATAAAGATTTGACAAACCTGACATCGCTTTTGTCCTATTGTATAGCGTTGGCCACTTTTAGGTTTGATTGCTTTGTGGCGTGAACAAATTCCCTTACATACCAATTATGACTGTCAAAGATGGACATCCTCATAAGAACTTATCTATGCTAAAAAAATATTTTGACATTTTTAATAAACTGTACTTTTAGTATTATTTAATATTATTTACCGTTTTAATATAATTTAGAATACAAATTAAACCTACCTTAATATAAAATTTTAATCAAACTGCCAAAGTTTTTGACCAAATACTATTATCATTAGTATTGTTATATTGACTAATATTGCAAAATTACCGTCAATTATTGGGAAATTAGGAAAATATTAATAATATAAAATGAGGTATCTATCCAATTCAATTTTAAAATCTAGATAATTTTCACCTCAATAAACTTAAACATGAATATAGTTTGTAATCAGGAACAAAAAATTACTTTTATATCTATTATGTAAATATTCACCATTTTTTATCTAATTTTCTTTACCTTATTTGTGATATCCATAGAGGATTTATATTCATATTAACGAAATTTTAGAATATCCTTCAGAAAGATGTGAAATAGATCAATTATATTGGATATAATATTAAAAATATTATTCTTGAGAATAACAATAAAGCAGATAATGACAGATATTTTTTCCAGTAAAAATTGTATGGTATAATATTTGATCAATTTTACTAATAGAATGATTAATTTAATTCAACTTCCTGATAATACAAGTACAGTAAACTACGACAAATAAAGTCTAAGGTATATATGAATTACAGTTTGTAATAAATAATCTCAAGTTTTGGGCTTTAATTTTCTCATATTATGTTTACAAA
>DATFCH010000389.1:0-3259 GCA_035253345.1 Nitrososphaeraceae archaeon | reverse complement strand
GGGCTCATCATTCGGATATTTCAGGAAAGGTTTCACAACTACGAGCGCACTTACTCATTCAATGATTCCAAGAAGTGCTGTAGAAGGATTAATAGGTGCAATTTTAGGTTTCCCTAGTGATGTTTATTCTGATGTTTTATGGGACAGTAAAATAGCAATAGAAATTAGATCTCCCGTAAGAAAATTAAATATGAAGTATATGCACACGAATCCAGATTGGTGGCGTCATATTTCGCTATATTTAAAAAACAAAACAACATCTAAAAAAATTCAGTTTGCTGTTCCAACAAGTGTTGAATTTTTAGTGAACCCAATCTATAGAATATATATTGATAATGAAAAGATTAATAATTTTTTGTCTATAAAACTCAAGAATAAACAATCACATTTTACTCCTTATCTTGGAAGTAGTTCAATGATAGCCTTCATTAAATATATTGGTGAATATTCATACAAAGATATAAAATTAAAAGACTATCAACCAATAAAATCAATATTATACTTTTTAGATAGAATCCCTAAACTAAAATTAGAAAAGGATTTAAAATTTGCAATAGAAGATTCTTTGCCTATTCACATAGATAAAGATAGGAACCTAGCTGGAAATTATAAAGTTATTTACTCGCCTGATGCAAAGGATCTAATGGTTAATGACGATATAGTTTCAAAAATAGATTTTGTTAACAATGGTAACAATAAAACCTATGTCAAATTTCTACCGATTAAAATCACATCCCAATAGATATCTGTATAATCACTTAGAAGCAGTTGCAAGACAGACTGCTAAGATATTCGAAACTGGTTTAGTAAACAGTAGTTTCATTAGCCAGAAAGATTATTACAATGAATTAATAAGGACTGCTTATGTTACTGGCGCCACTCATGATATAGGAAAAGGAACTAAATATTTCCAACAATATTTATTAGATAAATTAGATTTTGATCCTCTGTTAAAGTCTCATAGTTTTATATCAAGCTTATATTCATCCTTTGCGTTATCTAGAGATCCAGTATTATCTAATGAAAATCGAGATTTTTTAATTCTTGTTTCTTCATTAGCGATACAAGGACACCATGGTTCTTTAAAAAGACCAACGAGTTTTTTAAAAGGACTTGATTTTTTTGATGAAAGAAAAATATTCTTACGACAAGTAGAATCATTTGAAAATGTTCAAGAAATTGAAGGGATATCTAACAAGCTAAAAATTTTTAGCTTTAGTCAATTTATTGATGAGTGGGAAACATGCCTGTTTGATTTTTGTAAAATTTTGTTAAAGTGGGAAAAAATATTGAAAAATGTTAAAGACTATAATGATCCATACTTTTTAATCCATACAATGTTTTCTTCTCTACTAGATGCTGATAGATTAGATGCCAGTTCACTTTCAATTATAAGAAACTACCATATCAATAACAATTCTATTTCTAATTATGTCTCAAATTTACACACTGAACAATTAGCCAATAAAATAAAGCAAGATAGAGAATCTCTCTCTAATCAATTAAATAAAAATAGAGAGTTTCTTTTTAATCAATTGAATAGAATATCAAGAGAAGTGGATCTAAATCAAAAAATATTAACTTTAACAGCACCTACCGGTATAGGAAAAACATTATCATCTATGAACTTTGCGATTAATCTTAGAAATAGAATCTCAGAGACTATGAGATATACCCCACGAATAATTTATGTAGCTCCATTTATCAGTATATTAGATCAAAATGTAAAAGTATTCGAGAAAGCCTTACAATCAAACATTCAATCAAATGTATTATTATTACAACATCACCTTGCTCCCATTAATTACTATAAAGATATAGTTAAAGAACAAAAGAATGAAACATATAACATACCACAATCGGAATTATTCATAGATGGATGGCATTCAGAGATAATTGTCACTACATTTATTCAATTTTTTAATACCATTTTTGGGAGATATACATCACAATTAAGAAGATTTCATAATCTTATTGGTAGTATTGTAATTCTTGATGAAATACAGTCAATTCCATTTGAATATTGGGGAATTGTTAGAGAAGTATTGCTTTTTCTGGGTAATAGGTTAAAATGTACTATTATTATGATGACTGCAACCCAACCTTTAATATTTCATAAAAATGAGCTATTTGAAATCGCTCCAAAATTTGTAGATTTTCCAAAGAGGGTTACTTTTTATTCTAAGATTAACCATGCATTGACTCTGGATGAGTTTTGTATGGATGTAAAAATAAAGATTAGGGAATATCCTACTAAGTCTATACTTATAGAAACAAATACCATTAGAAGTGCTATAGAAGTTTATAATGCTATAAACAATTTTCGAACCGTATTTTTCTTATCATCTCAAGTAATTCCAATACATAGAGGACCCAGAATTACAGAAATCGATAATAGATTAAAAAATTCAGAACCAATCGTTTTAGTTTCTACACAAGTGGTGGAAGCTGGAGTAGATTTAGATTTTAATATTGCTGTAAGGGATATAGGGCCAATTGATTCAATCATTCAAACTGCTGGACGATGTAACAGAAATGGAATTAGAAAGGATACGGAATCTCCATTTTTTATTTATAGAGTTGTTAATAAAGAGAATAATAGTGAGATTGCTAAAAGTGTTTATGGTCCTGTAGCAATAGAAATTTCAAAGGATTTACTTATTAAGAATCAATCTATTGAAGATTTACTAAACTCATATTATCATGAGATTTCCACGCGAAGATCAGGTCAAAAAAGTGTAAATATCAAAGAAAATATAAAAGAATTGAATTATGAAAGTATAGAAGAGAACTTTAACTTAATAGATCAAGAATTCAAAGAACCTGTATTTATTGAATATGATGATGAAGCTACTAGTATTTGGAATGAGTTTTTAAGCATTTTCAATAATTCTAACAAAAAAATTAATAGCAGAAGTCAGATTCTTCGTATTAGACATTTAATGGAGCAATATATGATAAGTGTTTCAAGAGATGACATAAATAGATTCGGGTTACAAGAAAATTTTGGAATTTATAAAGTAGACAAGAAGGATATAAACGAAATTTATAACAATATAACAGGATTTGCACATTCTTAACATACATGAGTTACACCAATGTTCTTTACAATAATAGTTGAAGTTCCATATCTATTGATTATTTAAATCCTATAATAGTACGATTAAAAACAATAAATTGTGGTTGTCTAACCAGTTCTCAAGCACCGGAATTTAAATCCTAAAATAGTACGATTAAAACCTATTTCTACGTCTTGGTC
>DATFCH010000388.1:0-5683 GCA_035253345.1 Nitrososphaeraceae archaeon | reverse complement strand
CTATCAATATTTTTTTCAATACATATAGTACATATATCAATATCCTTTTTATCAAGAATTTTATAACATGAATAATAGTAATCTTCATCTTTGATAAATCCAATTTTCCATTTTTGTAGTTCGCTTTCTTCCAGCAACCATGCTTGAATTTGTTTTTTTATTTCATCTCTTTCCATCGCGGTATATAGAAAAAGTTTCTTGTATTAATAGGTACACAAACCAACCAACCAATCAACAACCAGCCAATCAACTTTATAGAAAGTAAATAATAAAAGTAATTGAATATTGAAGTAGTGATTGACTTTGATTCAAAATGTTATAAATGTTTAAATCTATGTTGTTTATCATCACTTTTTTTTGTAATTTTTTTATGTTTTTATATTATTTTGTACATAATATAAATATCAACAATCTAATACTTTTGAAAGAGCTAACATATATAGAGATTAAATTTACTAAATGATCGAGTCATTAAAACGGTATTACTTGTAATCTGTTTCATATAAAAAGTCTCAAGCATTTCTCTATTCAAGATAATTAAGAATTTTTCTTTATTTGCTACTATTATTTCCTTTACTCTGTTTATGTCTTTGAAAAATCTTTTTTACCTTTTCTTTTACAATTTTTTTTCCAGCTTCTATGTTAACCGTTCCTGTAGTAATTATTTGTATTCCTACAATTATCAAATCTATTGCTATTAATTTACTAATAAATAATTTACCCCAAAAAGGAATAATATTAATACCAACAGAAATTATTAAGGCTAATATTCCTACTGCTATAGTAAATCCTCTAACCAGTCTCTTGTCAGATTTGTTGGTTAGTCCATCAGCTATTCTAGAAAATCCATCTACCATCAATGAAAATCCAAGAATTAACAAGAGTACTCTAGTAGCTGCTATAGGATATGTCAATGCCAATCCTGAAAGAATAATAGTCAATATTCCTAATCCTATAGTGAAGAATCGTTGGTTATGAGCAATAAACAATCCAGTAATAGTTTTTTCAAATCCTGTGATGACTAAAACTATAGCTATTAAAATAAGCAAGATAGTTAGCCCAGAATTTGTTAGTGCAATAATTGCAAGTAATATAGCTAAAGCACCAAGTACAATTTGAATCGTTCTCACCCATTTCGGAGATTTATTCATAGTTACCACTATTGCAGACCTTTATTTAGTAGAATTGTATATCTCCAAGAATTAATAGATTCTGTTGAGAATAGTTAATGAAACAGCTATACATTATATAATACAAATCTAAAGTTATTAATATTCCATTAATTCATATATGTAAATCTGAAACTGGGATAACATATCTAAATATTTAATTTTTAACCATATGAATTCAGATATTTATACAAAATCTACTTTTGTAGCCTTAATAGTGTGCAGTCTTAATTTCTATAATATATTTTGGAAATCTAAAAATATAAACTAGTAGTTGAACCGATCCTATGTAACTATTGAAATAATTCTAAACAGAATACTGTTGAGAAAGATAATTAGATAAATTAATCAATAAATTAATGAAATTAAATTACAAATAAATTTTTGGTTGTATTGATTCACATCTTTAATTAGTATCTGAAAAATTTTAAATCAAAAGATTAACTTTATTTTTAATAATTAGGTTGTACCTTTTATTGGCTATATTTCTTCTATTATTAAGGCTAATACTTTTTTGTTCCCTTTTTTTAATCATTTTGTAATAATTCTAAACATTTTTGAATAATATTTTTATCAATAACATTATCTGCTATTTTATTAATATGCCTCCGTAAATTTTGATAATACTTTTCAATGAATTGGGATCTATGGGTTTTATCATTGATTTATTAATTAATATACCATAGAAATCATCATCATAATCTGTAAAAATATATTAAAAAGAGTAAAATATTATCCCATTATAAATGAGTTAAGATTATTCTGGATATTGTAAGTTATCATTAAATACGCAGCAGGTCTCTTTCATTTTTTCTCACGTCTATTAACTTGTCTTTTTCAAGAAATGCACTTATTCTCTCTTCTAAGTCTATATCAGAGTTGACCTCGCCACTACTCATCTGTTCTAATTTCTTAATTATCTTTTGTAAATTACTTAAATCCGTTACAACTCCATAATAATCTCTAACTCTTTCTATTGTTGTATCATAATGCTTGTTAATTCCAGAAGCAGTAGCATCAGAAATCAATATTACATCATAGCCAATATTAAATCCATCTCTTAAAGAAGTCTCTACACAAATAGAAGTATCGATTCCACAAAATATTAGAGTATTTATTTTCAATGTATTTAGCCACATCCTTAATTCTGTATCTTGAAATGCAGAATCTCGCCTTTTTATTATTACATGATCTTCTTCTGATGGTTTAATTTCATCAATTGTTTGTGCATCCCATGTCCCTCGGACACAAATTGGTATGTTCTGATTTTGCAGTCTCTCTTCTCTTGTTCTGGGAAGAATATTATGTACATGAATCATTAGATCAATCCCACTTGGTTCACGTACTGCTTCTGTATAAAAAATTGGAATATTTTCTTTTCTACAAAAATTAATTAATTCCTTGACTTTAGGAATAACTTTTTGATAATTTTCTATGTTCATTCCCAATTTATCATATGAACCATTGTTACTGACAAAACCATTTTGCATATCGACTACTATAAGACCAAAATTAACCATATTTCTGCCAATCTTTATTTCCAGCATAAGTAAAATAATGTTCTAACATTATTATAATTGTTGAATCTGCATATGTATTCTACAAAAATTAATATCAGGTTGATTTAGATGGTATTGGAAATTAACACATGACTTTAGCCATAAAATACGTCTAATATATAGTCTAGAACTATTATCGTATACTCTTTCCTGCTAAACAGAAAATTTTTGACTATTATTCCAAACAGGAATCATCTGTTTTAAATTCTAACAGCGGCTGTATTTAAGTAAACCCTGATATCCTGATACCATTTTATTGCTTTATCTATATAAGAAACACTAACTGCTATTTGATTTATTGTCTTAGGCTATCATGCAAATGATTCATTGTTATCTACGTGAGTAATCAATAATGAACATCTATTTTTAAATTTTCTTAGTTTTTATATAAATAATAGTTTATATTAATACAAATAGAAAAATATATCACTTATATTATACCTATTAGAGGAGTTAATGAATAAACGTTCATATGATTTCATTAATTATGGATCACATTTAAAGAAATTATACACAATGTGTGAACTCATCAAAATTATCTCTATCACAACTAAAGTTGTTCAATCATTAGAGTATTTACTAGAAATCAATAGATTTCTATTAGTACGAATAATGACAGAACCATCTATAAATCGTTATTTCCTCAAAAGGATATGGTCCAAGTGAACCTGGGTACGAATATCTCTTCAAACCTCGTTGCGAATTTAGTAGAAGTTGGCAAAAATTTCTATTCACGCGGTTGGGTATTGGGTACAAGCGGAAATTTTAGTGCTGTAATTTCAACGAATCCATTGCGGTTGGTCATCACCTCCACAGGATTGGACAAAGGTGATCTTACATCTGCACATTTTGTAGAAATTGATAGTGCTGGTAATGTCATCCATGGCGAAGGACGACCCTCAGCTGAGACATTACTTCATCTTGCAATAGTTCGCTGTGTAAATGCTCGTGCAGTATTACATACACATTCTGTCTGGAGCACAGTACTTTCCAGTATGCACGCCTCCTTTGGTGGATTCAATTTAGAAGGGTATGAAATGATGAAGGGGCTTGATGGGATTCGAACGCACAAGCACCATGAATGGTTACCGATCTTAGAGAACTCTCAGAATATGATCGAGCTTTCAGAACAGGTATCTACGCTATTACAGGAAAATTCGAAGATCCATGGATTTCTTTTGCTCAAACACGGGTTTTATACTTGGGGTAATAGTTTACAAGAGGCCAAACACAATGTTGAAATTTTAGAATTTCTAATGGAGGTTTTAGTTCGATCTTCTAGTCAAACAAAAGATGTTATTGAACAATATCAAAAGAGGAGAAGTTAGATGGTTATCCTTCGTATACCTGACGAAAACGTAATGTTAGAAGAATATGACAAAATTCGATCATATTTATCAAATATTGGCATCGATTATGAACGGTGGGAACCAGTTCCTGATATTTCATCAGATCTATCACCCGAACAAATTCTAACCATCTATGAAAAACAAATTAACGATCTAAAGAGACGTGGCGGATATATTACTGCGGACGTTATAGACGTGAATCCAAACACACCGGGTCTTGATGCAATGCTAGCAAAGTTCAATATCGAACATAGCCATAATGAAGATGAGGTGAGGTATATTGTTAGTGGACGAGGAATTTTCCACATACATCCTGATAATGGACCTATTGTAACCATTGAAGTAGAACAAGGGGATCTGATCAGAGTCCCGCGCGGTACACTTCACTGGTTTGATCTTTGTGATGAAAGGAATATCCGTGCAATTCGATTGTTCCAAAACTCGTTAGGCTGGACACCAAATTACACAAATAGTAAGATTGATCAAAGATATGAGCCAGTATGCTGGGGACCTTCTTACATTCCTCCATCTACACAAACAAAATAGTCACAACAGTAGATTTTGTGTCTAAAGTCCACATAATCCTATTAGATATTGAAGGCACAACGACTAATGTAGACTTCGTCTACTTGACACTTTTTCCTTACGCGAATCAAAGGCTGGAAACCTTCCTTCGACATCACTACAGCGAACCTGAAATTAAGTCACTTGTTCAAGACCTGTACAAGCAACACCAACTAGATGAGGACCAAGGGCTACAACCTTCGGTCTGGACTAATAAAACGGAGGAATCGGAGTTGAATTCGGTGGTTAAATATTGCCGCTGGATGATGAGTAATGACAGAAAGTTCTCTGCATTGAAAACTCTCCAAGGAAAGATTTGGTACGATGGGTATTACAACGGAGAACTAGATGGAGAGGTCTATTCGGATGTTCCCTCAGCGTTTGACCGCTGGAGGCGGCAAAATCGAGAAATCTGTATCTATTCTTCCGGTAGCGTCCTTGCACAACGGCTTCTTTTTAGCACCGTTCCTTCGGGCGATCTTACCAAATACATTTCTGCATTCTTTGATACTGGGGTAGGCACAAAGACGGAAAGTAAGAGCTACAAAAACATTGCTTCATTGATGTCAAGTAGTAGCAAAGATTTTTTATTTATATCTGACACGATAAATGAAATCTTAGCTGCTCAGGAGGCTGGAATGCAAGCAATCCTTTGTAAACGTAGTATGTACGGTTTTGAATCATCTCAATCAAACAATAATGTCATTAAGACTTTCGAGGAAATCTTCCCTGACTAGCTAGCCGTTTATTATCTTGGAATAATGCTAAAAAAGTACCTAATTGATTCTTGTAAAATCCAACATTAACTACTGTATAATTATACATTTTAATTGGATTTGAATAGAAGGGAAATAGAACCTGAACCAATTGTGAATGAAGTTAAAGTTGTCTATAGTGAAATATGTGAATTGATAGGCTAGTTAGATATAATAATAAAACCTTAATAGTATTTGTAGCTTATATATACAAAACACAAATTCACAGCTATTAACTTTATTATCTCTGAATTAGTTTTTTTCGGGCTCATCATATATTAATTCCA
>DATFCH010000387.1:0-10182 GCA_035253345.1 Nitrososphaeraceae archaeon | reverse complement strand
GATATTATTGAAATAAAGACAAGGATGTGAGTGTCATAATTATGAGGAAGATGTTCGATAAGGTATAATTACGAATCTGTAAATGAGTGATGATCTAAGAAAACTTACGAATAAAATGATTTCAAACTAATGTTAATACGAGATCAATGAAAATAATATAATTGTTCAATAGAATCGATTTATCAAAATAGAATACATCTTGTAAAATATTATCTAGGATGATTTAAATAATTTGCAAAGGATATATGTTTAATTGAGCAGAACAAACAATATTGAATCTGCTTTTGCGATTAAGAATGAAACAAAATATTTGTTCTTCGGATTTATAATTGCTATAGCTATAGCTATTTTGTTTATACATATAATGTTATTTGTTTTTAATGCTGACAGATACATTGGCACAACCTCAGCAGTTTTGTTAGGATCAACTACCTGTATATCCCTGTTTATAATACTCTCAAATCCCAGAAAAATAGAAGTTCAGAAATTTAAGCTCGTTTTCATAGGAATAACTTTCTGGTTTCTTGGTGAATTTACCTATTCGTATTATCAAATTGTATTAGATATGGATGCTCCATACCCAGGTATCGGAGAAATTTTCTATCTTGCAGGCTATGTGCCTCTAATTCTATTTACCTACAGATCATTTAAGACTATAAACAGAGATGGATTAATAAAACGTAGAGTGATTGCGTTTGTAGTAACGCTCGCATCTCTAGTACCTGTAATAATAACTATCATGGTTTTTAGCGAAGAAGTAGATTTTCAATCCCAGTGGGCTGATATTGTTATTAGTACAATAACTAACTACAGCGATAGTATTTTATTATCTCTTTCTATTCTCATTCTAACAAGGTTAACTAAAAACAACCCTTATACCTATCACTGGTTATTATATACCTCTTTTCTGATATTAACAACTATTACAGATTTTTTCTATTTGAATATAGCGATAATTGATGAAAAATTTCTTTTAGATACTGAATTGATATGGGAAGCAATGTGGGCGTTCGCCTATCTATGCATTCTTGCCTCATTATTTTGGTATTATAAACTTATTCAGATATTAAGCGAAGACACTGCAGGAACATATAGTAAGCTGTTAACTATCCAAAATTCAATAAAAGCAGATTATGAAGAAGAATATCATAACAATATTTCTGTGAAAAATAAAGATCAAATTTCTGAAGAGAATCAATTGCATACAGAAAATACACAAGATTTTAAATTGGTGGAGAATCGTATTGATGAAATAATTACAGGCACAAAAGACAATATCACTATTTTATTCTCTAATATAAATACCTTAAAGAGAGAAGAAACACAAAACATTCTAAAGTTTTTGAAGAGAAAAATAAGATCAAATCTTTTAGTAAGAATTCTTTTTCCTTTTGGTGTAGATGATAGTATTATTAATAGTTATAAAGAGAGTGCTAATATACGGATTTTTGAAACCAAACTAGAGGATAATGATATCATCATAGTATCTGACTATAATAAAGTGTTATTAGTTTCCACCACAGATCCTATTTTTTATGATAAGGAAAAAGCATTTTCTATAACCTATTCTGACAACGAAGAGATAAACTATACATACGTAACAATGTTCGAAAAATTATGGCTACTTCAAACCGTGACTAAATTGGAGTTGGAGATAAGATAAGATTTGTCAGATGAACCACATCACCATACAACTCTATAACACTATGGAAGTAACATCAATATCGATGCACAAATAATATTCTGTTATATGGATACTATTATTTTGTATTCGCCTTTAGTGTTAGAAACTTAAATTATCAAAATTAATACAATACTAAAACTAATAATGAATGTATTGAAATATACTAAATATCCATATTAAAATAATGCAATAAAATTGTGTATTCTAAAATATGTAATGAATATTGGTGAATTTTCATTGAGTAATACAAAATAACTGACGACAGAAAGAATCTAAGTTATGGTAATAAAGTATACATAGCATTTAAGGATTTTTTTATGGTTAAAATATTCATTCCTTTTTGGCTAAATGATCTTTAGCAAGACTAACCTCTACAATCCATTCACATTGAATATTGACTTTGTCATGATGCTTCACTACTGCTTCATGATCTGGTGCATCCAATAAACAAAAACAAACACCGTTTTCTTTATTATACATTAGATTTACATGTCTAACTCCAAACTCATCAGTTGGCAAATCCACTAATTCCTTTAGATGATCTTCTTTAAATGGTACTTTATGAACATCTAAAAATATAGGCATAATGTCAATAAACGACTATGTTATTTAAATAATTTTAGAGTAGTTTAAAAAAAAAGAAATCGTATACCTAAATTTTTATAGACTAGATAATAATTATACTCATTGGATTTATTGGATAATCAATTTTTTCCAGAGTTAAGATTCCAATACAATGATAAAAAAGTATTGAATCAAATGTCTGACATTATGTTAAAAACTACAAAAACTTTGGAGTGTGTTATAGATTACAATTGGATTAATATTTTAGTAGAAGATTCACTTTTCTTTAATATTTTGACTGATTTTAAAATTAAACAAAAAAATATTACTGTAAGATTCATTACAACTATCACACCTGAAAATATATCGAATTGTACCAAACTAATGAAATTTGTTGAGTTAAGGCATATTGATGGTATTATAGGTTATTTAGGAATTTCTGATCGAAAGCAATTCTTTAATTACATAGGAGCTTTCAAACAAAATTTTGAGGAAATCAATACCAATTTACAAGTAAATTTTATTCATATAACTAATAATGACTTTATACAAATGCAATCCATTTTTTTTGAAAAACTTTGGGACACATCTATTCTAGCAACTGAGAGAATTACTCAAATTAAAAGAATACTATTTGACAATAGCTTATTAAATACACATATTATGGATTTACATACAATAAAGGAACTTATTCCTAAAATTATTCAATCTGCTGTTGAGGAGATTTTATTAATCTTTCCAACTGTTGATTCATTCTGTCTAATTGAAGAAAATAATAAAGTTTTAGAGTTGCTATCGAAAGCAGTTAATAAGTATATTAAAGTTAGAATTATAGTTCATATTGAAAGTGAAGATTCAAATATCAGAAAACAAATTGATCAAAAAATAAAGGAGACTGACAAAGTATTATGGACATATGTTAATTATACAACAAAAAAGATAGATACCAATACTATAATAATTATAGCGGACCAAGCGATTTCATTTTTAATATCTATCAAAGATAATAAAAATACATTTAAAGACGCGATAGAATTAGCTTCTATTTCTAATAGGGAATCAACTTTATCTGCTATGTTATCACTTTTTGATAGTTTATGGATAAGATCTGATATTGAAAAACAAAAGATCGTTAAACATGCATATTTTAAAATATTTAAAGAACCTCAACTTAAAGATGAAAATTATAGACGTAAATGGATTACCGAAAATAAAAAAAGTGAATAAATACTTATCATTAGCAAATGTGAAAGTTATTTGGTTTAGAAGCTTAAATTCATCTATTAAAAGTCTTTTTATATTTTATTAGAATTAGAACATATAAACAAAATCAATTAACTCTATATAAATTTTAATAAATAGTTTCTAGTATACATATTTAATTAGATAGTCTGAGCTGAAATCGTTTATTCACTATGATTCTACTATCTTAAATTTAGTCCTTTTGTTAGCAATTTTATTAGAAATAAACCATGACAATTATAGAATAATTAAAATTTTTATGGTGTACAATTGAAATAATTTAGAATTGTATAAGTTAATTAATTTAAAATATAGTTAGCGAATCCTAGTTTAACTGATTTTTAATTTGTAGAATTACCTATCAAATCACCTTTTACAGTATAAGTATTCTTAACAGCATCATAAATTCCAATAGAATCATAATACCAAGTTTTCGAATCAGAATTTCTTATAATGCTATTTGTTCCATCGTTACAAAAATAAATTTTTTGTCCATTATTCTCAATAACATCATAAATTACACAAGAATTCATAATCTCACTAAATTTTTCCGAGTATTCTTTTTTTAGAGAAACAGAATCAACATCGGTAATGTTACCTTTTAAATTAAATTTAATAGTATGAGTAATTGTTATATTATTAGACTTAGGAGGATTAAACGAGCTGTTAATAAATTGTAATTTACATTTGTCTAATGGACATATTTCTTGAATATTTTCACCATCTAATTCTAAATTTGAGATTGTAGGTACTGTATTTACATTTATCAATTTAAGGGCAAAATCTGAATCAGCAATGATAGAATTTATGGATATTGTGAAGGTAGATCCCATAATTAGAATGAGACTATAGATTAAAAGTTTCAATGATAAAAATTTTCGATCGAATTTAATAAAGTTGTTTCTTCAGTTTTTTGTATTTTTCTACCGGCTTGTTATTTAGATGCATTTTATACATAACAGTTACAAATAGGTCTACAAAGGATTAAAAAACATAAAACAAATTATATTTATAATACTTGGAAGAAATATCGTCTATATTATCTGGTATAGTATTTTTTGGATTATTACACATAATTAACCCTTCGCATGGATGGATAATAGATGTTTTATATGCACTCCAATCCAAAACACCACTGCTAAATAGCATATTAAGTTCTAGTATACTTGCTTATGCTCATTTTCTTTCTTCAATCGTGGTAGTCTTAGAGAATCGAGAGAAATAACTAGTTAAGATAAATATTACAAAATAGAAACAATAACTAATTTAGTCTATTTTAGCAATTACTTATATCGAAGTTATTTTACTACCAACAACCAGGAGATGCTAAAAATCCATATTTTACACAATATTCTGCTGTTTGGGAAGATGTGCCTGTAGCAGTTTCAAGAACTAATATGGTTACTAACATTGCAATAAAAGATACACACAATCCACAAAATATCCATTTTAATACATTAGTAATAGAAGGTCTTCGAGAAAAAAACGATAACGCCATAGTCGGTAAGAAAAATAATTCTTTTTAATTTATCTAATTCACTTTTTTAACATATTTTCTAAAATATTTTATATTTATTTTAAAACGAATGCAAAACCATCTAAAAAAGAGTTAATTCTTATATAGAAATGATTTCAGCAATTAAATATTGGATAAATCGAATGCTAATTCACAGCAATAATTCCAATTAATCACATCAGTATCTGCCTTTTCTTTCTCCTCTTTAGTTGTTATTTCTTTTTTCTGTTAAAACAATTTTATTTTTGTTTACTATGAGAACAACTCCTACTATTATGACTATTGTTGCAATAATTATTCTAGTATTAAGATATTCATCAAGTATTATCCATCCTAAAAAAACTGCTATAACAGGGCTTACATAAGCAAAAGTATTAGCTAAGGTTGCAGTAGTATTTCTCAAAGTCCAAAAAAATCCTATCCATCCTGTAGTTCCAACTATTATAAGATATATGAGAGAAAGGATAGATGAAGTAGAAAATTTTGATATGTCCAACATATTAAATTCAATAATCATTCCAATACAAAGTAAGAATAATCCACCTACAAATAACATCATACCAGTCGAAATTAAAATATTATATGGTAAATCTGCTTTATGAGAATATAATGAACCAATAGCCCAACTAATTGCCGCTATCAACAAAATAGATATTCCAAGAAAGTTTTCATTATTAGTAGAGCTAGTTTGACCTCCAAATAACATTACTTCAAATGATGGATATATGAGTATAACAAGTCCAATAGATCCTGCTATTATTCCTAAAAGAGTATATTTATTTAATTTTAAATTATAATATAATTTACCAATCAATATTATCCATATAGGAACAGTAGAAAACAGTAATGCAGTAATATCAGAAGAAAGATACTGCTCACCATATGCTAATAATCCTTGTCCAACAACTATCAGACATATTCCAATTATTATTGCATCTTTCCATTGTTTTATATTACTAGTTATTTGAATTAAATTTGTTTTCTTCTTCTCACCTTTCTGATGATTTGTTGATATTTCGATTTTTTTTGTTTGTTTTCTTTTCTTGTCAAATATTTCAATTGAATTTATTTTGAATATAAAAAATAGCATTAAACCTGAAATTGTGTATCGAATTCCTGACATCAGTAAAGGTGGAATGGAATCAATTGAAATTTTTATGGCAAGATATGTGGAAGCTATAATAATCCATGTAAATACTAAAATCAACCATATCTTATTCATCACAAAGCAAGTAAAACTTAGAACTTCAATTATATTAAATATTATAAACATGATATCAAAATTTTTCGGCGCCGAAAAATTTCTGCCGATATATAAGTTTATTGCAATAATTTTAAAAAAATCTTAAAAAATTAAAATTTCTTTAAAAAAGACCAATTCTCTTAAATAAATCAATTAATCTAAATTTTATAATGTATAAAGTTCAACTGGTAGAGAAGAAAAAAGTGATGGAGACGATTCAGAAAAATAATGGCTTAAAAATTAAACTAGCTCTGATTGTCCCAACAATAGCTATTTTTTTAATGCTGTATCTTTGGATCACGACAACCCATCTTGTTTTCATGTTCATTGGTCTTACTTTAGTAATAGCACAGATATCTTTATTCGCATACTTTAGTTTAACATCTATCGCCACTGAATATGAAGAAAGAAAGAAAAAATTGTTGAGGTGATTCAAGGTGTTCAAAGCCGAACAGTTTTAAAATGATAATAATTAGTTTCATCAGTGCAGTAAAAGGACCAGTAATATACACAGCTTGGGCACAAGTAGGAGAACAAGTAGTATACAAAGGAGTAGAACAGATTGGTGGTTCCCTAGCATGGAACTATTGCGTATATCAAATCTGGGAACAGACAATAGAAGTTATCAAAGAAAGACAGTTCAAACATGTTAGGAAATTAATTATAACGCAAACAAAAATCTGGGTAATAGAAATAACATGGAATGAATTGATATGGCAGATATGGCTGGTAATATGGAATCACTATGGTAATGGACTTGATGATATAATGGGATTGTTTATACGAATTGGATTTGAGTGGACAATTTATTACATTTTCTTCCCAAGGCTAGACAGCTGTTATCATATGCTTAAGAAAATAATTTAATATACTTCCTTTTTTTGTTACTAGAACATATATACTACGATTAATACATTTTGAATACTAAAATTAACCATATCTTATTCATTGTAAATACTAAAATAGCAAATATAATATTATGGTAATCAAATTTATAATAGAATATTTTGACAATTGTCGTTGAAGATGCTTATTAAATTACTACCTATTCCAATTATTAAGTGAAAACTACTTATATTTTGAGATCCCGGATTCTTGTAGCTATTATATTAGGCCTGGATAAATTGATTATACTCTAATCTTTGCAATCAAAAATTTAGAAAAAAAATTTATTTTTTGAGAACAGCAGTTAATGCTAAGCTGTTTCCTGGTTTAAAGTTAAGTGATTTAGTTGCTGTATTATATATCGCTAATCCATTAATATCATCAATTGTCTTTTTCTTTCCAGTTACTGGATCATTTCCAGTCATTCCATCATCAAAATTTACCACATATAATCCACTATTCTTGGTAAGGCTTTGAATTTTTTGTTTAGATACTATTACTCCTTCATGTTCGTTTCCTTTCTTGTCTAATGATAGGACAACGAATTTTAGATTTTGATTAGTAGGGATATTAAGAGTGGCACGTCCATCTTTTAATTGACAAGGTTCAAAATCTGCCACAACAATAACTCCTTTTCCAAGTATTTTTCCTTTTAATTGTATTGAATCAGATTGAGTAGGACATGAATTATCCCTCTTGTAAACTTTTTTGATAACTTTAATATCATCATCATCATCATCATCATCATCATGGTCATAGTAGCGTTTTTCATAATCAATATCATATTTTATTTTATTCTTAAAGTAATTGTTGGTAACTTGATAAGATTTTTGAATTATATTTTGGTCAATGTTATCTCCAACGGCTATTTGAGTTCCTATTTGTTGGATAGCTTGATCTACTTGGTCTGTATTTCCCGACCCATACAAACCAGCAAGATTGCCTAATGATTTTGCCAGATCACTTTTTGGATTATTATTTATTTGTGTTGATATGTGGCTAATTATTTGGTTGACATCATCATCATCATTGTTAGATGATTGAGTTGCAATTTGCTTAATTACTTGTTGAAGATCTGAAGATTCTTCACTTCCGTGATCATCTGATGATTTAGCAATTTGAGTCGCGGTTTGACTAATTTTTTGTTCTATATTTTTACTAATTTTTTGTACTTCTTCTTGTTCTTGTAACTTTTCTGTTTCTCCTTGTATTTGTTTTACAATATCATCTTTACTTGTATCTTGTGGCTCTTCTTGTTCTGAAGCCTGTTTTAGAATACCATCTACTATGTTATTTTTATCTACATTTTCTTGTTCTTGTGCAGATTCATCTCCTTTTCCAGTATCTTGTTTTTCTCTTTGTTCTTGTAACTTTTCTGTTTCTCCTTGTATTTGTTTTACAATATCATCTTTACTTGTATCTTGTTTTACTTGTTGATTTGTTAGCTGATCTTCTTTTTCTTCAGATCCGTCTGTTCCAAAGGCAAACTTACCTACACCTTGGGTTGCATCATCATTACCTCCTTGGTCTTCCTCTTGTACTGCTACTCCCTCGTTATTTGGTGTTGCATCATCATTACCTCCTTGGTCTTCCTCTTGTACTGCTACTCCCTCGTTATTTGGTGTTGCATCATCATTATCTCCTTGGTCTTCCTCTTGTACTGCTACATCTTCAGTCTCTTCCCCATCTTGAGTATCCTGATCTGGATTTTCGGCTACAAATGTAAAGGGATTATTATCTACTTCTGTCTTTTGATCTTCTATATCTTCTTGCTCCGACTCTTGATCGTCGTTTTCTGTTTCAAAACTAAATTGGCCAGCATCTTCTTCATTTTCTTTTTGGTTATTTACATCATCATTCTCTTCTTCAAAACCAGCAAAGTCATTATCTCCTCCGTCATTTCCACCATCATCGTTACCATCATTCTCTTCTTCAAAACCAGCAAAGTCATTATCTCCTCCGTCATTTCCACCATCATCGTTACCAAATTCCTCTCCATCATCTTGGGCTTGAATTGAAGGAATTTCTAAAAGAATAGAATTCTCATGGTCAAAAGAATTTGTATAGCTTTTAAAAGGAGTGCTAGTAATCAGAACGATACTAAGAAAACTGATTAGACTTATTATTACTAATAAACTTGGTCTTTTCAAATTAGATGTTAAATTATAATAAATTATATAATAAAATAATTTAGAGAGATTATTAGGTTATTAAAATTAAGAAAAAAATTATGCTAAAATTATATGTAGAAAAAGTATGTAAATAAAATTATATACTTAATGATTATGTTAAAAATATAATTAATTATCATTCTACTTCTACATATTTGTCAATTGATTTTCTTATTTCATGAATCTTAAGATGTAAAAAACCTTTTGCATTCTGCATGTTGATCCTTATATTTTATTCGATCGATTGAACCACTAACATCTAACTTTATAGATAGACTTTTATTTTATCTGTCATGTTTAGTGGTTCAGTTTCCCTTACTGAAACTAGTAATCTGTTGTATGTCAAAAATTCTATCAGATTGTGTATCAGCATTTGTTCCGAATATAATAGTAAGAGATAATATTGTAGCACTAAATATTGTTAAATATCCTTCAATATGTATTGTATAATATATATGACAAAGTTTAATATCGAATTAATAAATAATATTTAACCGAATTGATATTATCTCCTGAATCGAGTTGATCCAATGTTATGTCCCTATCCAATAGTAACTTACTACTGAATCAGATATGACTTCTAGTTAATTAGATCTCTTCCTCACCTTCTACTTTTGTTACTGGAACTTATTTATTATGATGAATATATTTGAATAGTGAAATTTAAATAAATTTCCAATTTAACAAAAACAAACAGAGAATAGAAAGGGGAAGGACTATAGGATGAACTATTCTCTGAAAGATGAAATAAACCATTTTTAAGTTAATAATACTACTCAATATTTTATTTAACAATAAAAAAAACTTATTCGGTGAAATGTTAAAGGAAAGTTGGTCCTACTATTACAAATTTCCGGAGAGAAGAATATATGCGGAT
>DATFCH010000386.1:0-3694 GCA_035253345.1 Nitrososphaeraceae archaeon | reverse complement strand
GATATATTTAAATCAAGTTCTTTAAATACTCTTTAGTTACTAATTTTATAGTAAATTATAAATAATATAAATAAATTAATAATTATAAAATACAATACGTTCTAATTATTATACATAATTTGATTTTATAATAAATTATTTACCTTCATTTTTTAAATTGAAATTTGTGAAATTAGTATATTATTATTTCTATCAATAAATCACCAAATTCCAGCTAACCATGAAAACCTAATTATGGCATGATGTTTGTTATACATTATTAAAACTAAAGAATAGAAATCAACATTTATAATGTAAAGTGTATTTTTACATTTTATGAATATGGCAATATTTATCTCTATACTTTCATTATTTTCCTTAGTGTATTCAGTAAATATGGTTTTCTTAAATAATCCGTATGCAGTATTGAGTCAAGATGTTTATGGGTTAAGTTCAGATGCTATAAATGAAACATTTACAGAATCAGAACCGAAAATCCCAATTTCTGCTGAAGATAACGAAGAAACCTCTATAATATCAGATAACGAAACATCAAAGGAAGCCCAATCTCTTCAGAACCAAACACCTTTTATCGAAAATGCTATGAAGTCAAAAGCTGAAAACAAAAGTTCTTCCAATACTACTTCATCTTAATTTTATTATTTCTAAGAATATGAAAATAACAAAAAAGTTTCAAAAAAGTAATTTTTATAAAGTAATATAGAATTTCAGTCTTATTGACAAATAATAGACTTCCTCCTGGACCTCAAATTTCTTTTTTGGAATTCATGGAGAAAGTTAATGAAAATCCATTCAATTTTCTAATAGATATGATACAAAACTATGGCGATATTATTTACATTAAATTACAACAAAAAGACGTTTATATTTTAAGTAATCCAGATTATATAGAACAAATTTTTACCAGAGATTCCAAATTATTTTCTAAAATGAGAGCAGCAGAATTAAGACCTTTTTTAGGCAATGGTTTATTACTAAATGAAGGAGAGTCACATAGACAGCATAGAAAAATTATTCAACCTTTATTTTTGCCAAAGTCAATAAAATCTTATGGCAGTATTATGGTCGATAATATAAAACACATATCAGATAATTGGCAAGATGGTGCTACAATCGATGTGTTACAGGATATGATCATGTTAGCTATGGGAGTTATGAGTGAATCACTGTTTGGAATAAACTTTAGGGATAGAGAAACATTTACAAAAGTGAGTGATGCATTCACAAATATTTTAGAGTCATTTACTCAAATTCATGAACCTGTTGAGAACATATTATCTGATAAAACAATAAATATTAATGACAAGAAACATAACAAATTTCAAGAGTCTCTAGATTTTTTAAATCAAAAAATTTATACTCTGATGGATCATATTAAAAAAACCAATCCTGAAAAACCAAACCTAATATCTCATCTCATGAAAGCAAAAGATCCTGAAAGCGGCGATATTGGATTACCTGAACAACAGATTAGAGATGAAATAATGATATTTCTATTTGCTGCTCATGATACCACGTCTACTGCATTAACATGGTCTTTGGCTTACCTTGCCACTCATCCGAAGATTCAAGCTACATTACAGAAAGAATTAGATTCTGTCATTGGAAGAAGATTACCTACCGCAGATGATATATCAAAACTAGAATATACTGAAAAAATTTTTAAAGAAACTCTCAGAATAAGACCTTCAGTATGGGCCTTGTCGAGATTGACAAACGAAGAATATAAAATAGGCGAATATCTAATACCACGCAATTCAGTTATTTTTATGAGTCAATACGCAATGCATAATAGTCCAAAATACTATGCAGATCCAGATAAATTCATACCTGAAAGATGGACAAAAGAATTTTTATTCAAATTACCGCGATTTGCGTATTTTCCTTTTGGCGGAGGAATTAGATCTTGTATTGGGGAAACATTTGCGGTTCAAGAAGGAGTTCTAGCTCTGGCAACTATTTTTCAGAGATGGTCAATTCTTTTAACGGAAAAAGGCATAAGTTTCGAACCAAAAAGACTTGGTGGATTCACTAAACCCAAATATCCTATAAACATAATAGTGAAGAGTAGAAATAGCTAGAAATTAGGAATTAAATCATATACTTGACAAGATAAAGAAAGGTTATTTTAAAATTTAACCTTGTTTGTAATATTATAATATAGCTAAAGTACAAACAATTTTAAAATATCATGTCCTAGAGTTTATCATTCTATTTCTTTTCCTATATCGTTTATGTCTATCTGGTCTTTAGATGATCCAATACCAAATTTCTCTAGATGAGATTTAATCTTACCTGGCTGTTCAAAAATTTTCATATTGTCATGGAAACTTTCTATAACTTCGCAATTATTATTTTGAACATCTCCAACTTTGATATTAAAGTCTATTATTATATCAAAATTCTCACCACAATCAAAAGTATCTGCTCCTTTACCACCAGCCATAAGGTCGTTACCTAGGCCTCCATAAAGTTCATCATTTCCTTTTCCTCCTGAAAGAAAATTTGAACCGGCATTGACTTTAAGGATGTCATTTCCAGGACCGCCAAATAGTCTATCATTACCTCCACCACCTGTAAGTTTATCACTTCCATCGTCTCCATATATTACATCATTACCTTCTGATCCTTGCATAACATCATTATCTTCCAGTCCTCTCAGAAGGTTTCCGTTTGAACATCCTCCGGGTCCCGCATTGAGTGGTGAAAAAGGGCAGCCTACTATTACATTGTTACATTTTGTTCCAATAGTAGTAGTACGAGTTCCTATTATAACAGAGGCATCTTTTCTATCACAATCTTTTTTTGCAAATACTGGTTGCACTACGTGCTGTTGTCCAGAGAATGGCAATAAAGAAAAAAAGAGAAGACCAATAATGCTATAAATCCAATTGCAAGAAACAAACAAAAGTTATAACCTGATTTTAATTGTATAAAATTATTCTTGAAATTGGGATTCAAACAACTATTACTATGTAATAGAAGTGTATTTAAAAATAATTCTCAATGAAATTCTATCACAAAAATCATTATAAACATAAGCTATATTTATTTAATAAAATTTTCAGAAAAAAACTGTGGAAGAAATAATAATGTATACATATGATACTTTTGCTTCGTTTTTCTTATTTTTAACTAAATATAATACGAGACCCAAAAAATAGAATTAAATCTTAATAATTTTAATAAATAAATTAACAAACATAATACTAACAACCAATCTTAATCTTTAATATTTAAAGAAAGAATATGAGGTAACTTTTTAAGTATCTATTGATAAGACTACTAGTTCGTTCAATGAAAACAGCATCTGAAACTGGAGTTTTAGACTGGATATCAATTATGAAACTAGACAAATAACTAATTTAAGTAACAAAACAACAACAACAAAGATTGAAGGGTTATAATGCTGATCTCAGAATGAATCAAATCCCTTCAATCAATGCTGCATGAATCATGGAAACATGTATGCAATGGTCCACTGACACTTTGTTTTTGTAGCACTTGCTTCGTTGGTAAACTGACTAGTATGATAGTATTATATTATTTAGTGTTTGAAATATTTAAACATATGTTAAAACCTTGGTCCACTGTTTTGGAAAATGAACCAACAGTAAATGGCAATACAATAGGTTCAACAGTGGACCAATTAGGTATTCAATAGATGGAATTTCTGATATTGTATATACGATAT
>DATFCH010000385.1:0-6253 GCA_035253345.1 Nitrososphaeraceae archaeon | reverse complement strand
GAAATTTAAACACTACGGTATATCTATTTATTCAATCTCATCTATTCGTGTATTATTTCTATAATAGTTTAGGTATTAATAGCTTAATTGTATCGATACAATAATACAATGATCTTATAAAATATTTAAATAATGATTTTAAATTATTCTTTTTATTTAATTTATCTGGTTGTAGAATTAAATTTTTATACCACCTGTTTAGTAACTTATAATTCAAATTCTATAAATTGATGAAATTTAAAAACCAAATATCTAATGCCTTACTCATTTGTTATACTTTGAAATTATAATTATCTTTGTTGTATAGATAAAAACCAGCTAAAAAATTTAAATACATTTAACTTACTTCCTATGTATCAAGAAAATTGATAAGGTAATAGTAACGTAATCTCATAATATGTCTTAAGGTAGCTCTACTAGTTCCACCTTTGTTAAAGATCCCCTTCTTCTGCATTGTATAATCGGTCACGTAGACGAACTAGCATGGCTACGTCACCTTAGGGTTGCTCCCTCCCGGACCTCACCCATTTCGAGGATAAACAGTCGAGACCATACTTTCGAATAGCCCGCTGCTCATAACCATCCGGTTCGGCGTAACTTCATCTCAACAACACAGACAGGTAATCCTTATCAGAGGATTTACCCAGTAGTTACTGATCCTAGCATAAAGCCGATTTCTAGAATAGGGCACGGCTAGCACCCCAATCCTACCTACCACTATGTACATTACACATTTGTGTTATAAACCTTAATTTCATTTACTAAATTCCAAAATCAATCGGAATGCAAAGTACAAGTGAAGATTCTCGTAGTTAAATGTATTTAGGTTTTTGAAGTGTAAGAATATAATATTAGTATTTAAATAAATAATAAAACTAGATATAAGGTATTTAAAGTCATAGTCTTCAATAAATCTGGATGATACTTAGGGATAACAATTAGGCTTTTGACTATTAGTTAAATGGTTATTTTTTTATCTTACAATTCCTTAATAAGAATCGAGTAGTTAAACGAATTTATAAAATTATTTTATATTTATTAATTCAGCGCACTAATTCCCTAACAAGTTTTACTATTATAGTAATTTAGCTAAATTTGAAGATACCAACTAATTAAATTTCTTGAAAATATACTTTCGATTTAAATGAATGTTTATCCTTACATAGCTAGAATTTAATTTTATGATAAGTATTTAATAATTTATTTACAAGATAAACTTGACATGTCGGTTATTCATACGTTTTTAGCAATTAAAAATTATCTCTAAATCCTAAAAATTCTTCGATTATGTGGATATACACAATTGATACAGCAAGTATATAGTAATAATTCATTATCTGTAATTATGGTATAGGCAAAAGACTAGATAGTTGTCGTAATAATAATAATATTATATTCAGAGACTATAATGGAGTTATAAAGGAACATACTATGCCTATAAATATGTTACTAGTAGTATCAACAAACTGATAAGTTTCATGTTGTTTATTTAACATATATTATACAATTGCAACTATGATTATCATTTATATTTTTTTGATATTTTATTGAAACGCACTCCGATAATGTATTTTAAGCTAAAAAATATTAATAAAAATTGTAAGATGTATCCCCCCATAATTAAAAGAATTGCATTAAGCGGTTTTGAAAAAGTCAGCATTAAGTTCACATGTGGTGGAGCAAGAGTATTACCAATAATTACAAGTAATGAAATTGGTATACAAAAGAATACTGCCTTGTAATATCCTTTCCATATCAAAAATGAGAGAAAAATAAAAGATCCTTCCAATGCTATTGCTCTATAAAAAAATTTTGGATTACCAAATGGGATAGCTATTATGCCTACAATTACTATAGCAATTAATATATTAAATATTATTTTTCTGTAATTCATAATACTTATTTCTACTACTTTAATTTAAGGTAAAGTATGAAAGTATTACACATCTGGCGACTTGGGCGATAAGAATCTTACATTAAAATTTAATAGATGAAGGTAAGATGGTGTATAGAAAATCCTGTATAATGTTAATATGATTATGATTATTAATGTTTGAGCTTGATTTTGTCAATTAATAATGCTTAACTGATTTAAATGAGGAGTTGTAAAGAAAATACCTTGACACTTAATATTGCAGTAATAGTTAAACTAGAGCCAGATTTCTCAGAAGGGAGTGTAAGTTATAATCCAGATGGTACACTCAATAGAGCAGAAACAAAGAGTAGATTAGGGGCTCATAGTGCAATAGCCTCTATGGCAGCATTTTTTGCCAAAGTACGTTACGGAGGAAATATTTCAGTTTGTACTATGGGTCCACCTATGGCTGACATTGCACTTAAAGAAGCTCAATTGATTTGTGATGCTGATGATTTATATTTATATAGTGATCGATTATTCGCAAGTGCAGATACATTAGCTACTGCAGAAGTTTTGAAAACTGGCATTACAAAAATGAAAAATGGTCAACAAATGGATATTGTATTTTCTGGACATCGTGCTTCTGACGGAGAAACAGGTCAGACAGGTCCTCAGACTGCTTGGAAATTAGGTTTTACTTTTTTAGGCAATGTAATTGATTTTGAAGTCGATCTACAAAATAGAACTGTTATTGCAAAAAGAATTATTGCCTTACCGGGTCTTTATGATGTAATCGAAGAAGTTCAAGCACCTCTTCCGGTATTTATCGCAATAGATCCTTTATACAAACCAATTTTTAATACTTTGTCATTGAGATTAACATCTGTTAAATATTATAAAGAAGCAAAATTAAGAGCAGAGAATTATAAAAATCATCTTAGTGTTCTAAACCATGAAAATCTCGACTTGGATCCAAAATCGGTTGGCTTACCTGGGTCTCCCACAATCGTTCATAAAGTCGAAAAGATTCCAAAAGCACGAACAAATCGAAGCGCAGAAATAATAGAAGGAACAGATCATGAAGGCATAGCAAATTCGGTTAAAAAAATATTACAGGTAATCCAGAAATAATTTGGTGTAATCAATAATGAGTATGTTAAATAATCTAAACAATCATAAAAAAGATAAAGAAGAAAGTTATAGACATTTATTCGTAGTTATTGAAACTATTAATGATAACATAGTGCCAGCAAGTTTTGAGATGTTGGGAGAAGCCAGAAGGTTAATGGATCAGTTTAACAAATTTTATCTTTCAAATGAAAAAGTTATTGCTGTTATTTTGGGAGATGGAATAAAAGACCTAACTCAAGAACTATTATTCTATGGCGCTGATGCTGTAATATATGCCGACAATCCAAATTTAAAATATTTTATTAATAAAGTCTACACTAAAGTAATCGCCCAAATAGTAACAGATTCGACTTCACTCAAGGAGATTTCACCAGAAGATCTATCAGAATTCAAAAAACCGAGATATATGTTCTTTTTAGCAGATAATATAGGGAGACATTTATCTGCCACTGTATTAGCAGAATTAGATTCAGGTCTTGCTTCTGATATAAATAAATTGGTTATAAGTGATTTAGAAATAAAACACCAGCACAAGACGAACGGAAAATCAATTCAATATAAAAAAATCCTCGAAATGTACAGACCTGATTTTTCAGGATTTCTTTGGACAACTATATTATGTCTGGATAACAAAAACCCTGAAATTGAAAAGGAATTTCATCCACAAGCATGCAGTATCATTCCAGGGACTTTCAAACCTATAACAAGAGATAAAAAAAGATCTGGAAAAATAATTGAATTTAAACCAAAGTTTGATGTAGAGGATCTTAAAATCAAAGTCTTAAAACAAGAAATTGTTAAAAATCCTATTCAATTTGAAAATTATAAAGTCATTATTAGTTTTGGAAGAGGAATTAAAGAAAGTCCACAAGAAAATATTAAACTTGTAGAAAAATTAGCCAAATATTTGGATGCTGAGATAGGTATCTCCTTACCAATATCAAAGAGAATTTTTCCTCTAAATGAAAAATATGATTCTATATATATAACTCCTAATAGGGTAATTGGTACAAGTGGCAGAAAGGTTACCCCTAAAATTTATATCGCCGTTGGTATTAGTGGCGCTATTCAACATTTAGAAGGAATGAAAGAATCAGACTTTATCATTGCTATCAATTCTGATACTAAATCACCAATTAAAGATGTTTGTGATATTTTTATAAAAGGACGAATGGAAGATGTGATTCCAATTTTGCTAGAAGCTTTAGAAAAACAACTTAAGCATAAAAAAGAAGAAAAGGAAATCCAAGTGAACACATATGGAAAAATGTGATATAACTATTATTGGAGGCGGTTCTGCTGGATTAGCAGCTCTAAAGCAACTCTCTAGTTTAGGTAAACAATCTATTTTGTTAGAATCAGGTAAAGAAATTGGTTCTAAAAATGTGTCAGGTGGGATATTATATTCTAAGAAATCCGATAAAGGAAAAATATATAACGTAGAAGATATTTACGGCGAACAGTTCCTAAGAGAATCACCCTATGAGAGATTAATAACCAAATATATATTAAATACAACTTCAAAAGATAAAGTTTTTTCTATCGACCTAACTGACGCACATGATTATCAAACCAATTTTGGATGTTCTGTTCTTTTGAATAAATTAAATTCCTGGTTTGCTAAAGAAGCACAAGAATCAGCAGAAAAACATGGTGGCGGAATAGTTAGTGGGGTCCATGTAAGATCCCTTAGATGGGATCAAAATGAGTCAAAAATAATAGTAGAGACCGATGAATTGACAGAATTTGAAACTAAAGTAATAATTGCGGCCGATGGTGTGAACTCTGAAATTGCAGAAATGGTCAATGCAAGAGAAAAATTTTCTCCGAATGAATTGTATCAAGGTGTAAAAGTTATTGTAAAATTACCAGAAAAAATAATTGAGGAACGTTTCAATTTATCTAGTCCAGATGAAGGAGCAGCATATCTTTTTGCAGGGGATATCTCTTTAAATCTTATAGGAGGTGGATTTCTTTATACTAATAGAGATTCTCTTTCTATAGGTGGGGTCTACCATTACCATTCTTTACTAAAAAATCCAGTAGAGCCTTCGCATATTGTGAATGCCATGTTAAACAATCCGATGATCAGCGAACTAATAAAAGACGAAGTTCCATTGAAATCGATCGAAAAAACTATTCCAAAAGAGGAACAAGTCAGAAAATCTTTTGCTCTTACTAAAATAATTAATAATTGGAATGAAATAAGACAAATCTATTATTCAAATAATTTAAAGAAACAATTGATTAGTGATGGAAAATACAATTCAGAAGATGAAATAAAGTCAAAACTCGATTACTTCAATAAAAAGCTCATTGAGGACACTAATATTAAATTCATTACAAATTATGTAGAGCTAGAATATAGTACTAAACTAATTCCTGATGGTAAACGTGGAAGAATGAAAAAGCCATATTATAAAAATATTTTATTTATAGGTGATGCTGCCGGACGTGGCATATTCTTTGGCCCTAGAATTGAAGGATTAAATGTAGGGATGGATGATGCTGTGAGAGCCTCATTTGCGATTGCCAGATCATTAGATAAGAATAATTTCGATTCCAATTATCTTGGCGAATCATACACGCAATCCATAGAAGAGAGTCCATATACGTTGGATATGAAAAAAATTGATAAAGAATATCTAAATGTAATTTTAAACAATACAAGAAAAGAAATACCTTCCAATATTTTAAGAGCTAAATATAAATTACTTTTAAAGATTGCTTCTAATAACACCGTAAGAAACTTTCTAATCACATTACTCAATAAATATGGTTATACTCGTCTTCTTTCATTAATCGAATCTGATGACGTATATTTCAAAGTTCCAATTGATATTGCAAATAAATTGGGGCGAAGGATATCTACCTCATATAAGCCCCAAATACCAACAGTTCAAGACAGGGTAGGAAAATTAACTTATCATGAAGATACAATTTCACATATAAATATTATAAACTCAGAAAAAAATTTTCTAGATAAAATGATAGTGCTCTGTCCAACCAAATGTTATAGTCAAGAAGAAGACAAGGTTATACTACAACATGAAGGTTGTATCGAATGTGGCACCTGTTCACTAAAAACTGAGTGGAAGCATCCTAGAGGTGAAAAAGGTATATTTTTTAAATTTGGATGATTCTGTGTTTTTTCATGGATGTGAGTATATTTTCTGAAGGTTCTATTGATTTCAATTTCTTAATGTTCCATTGTAGTAGACCATTTATACATTAAGAATTTAATTAAATACTGTGTTTTTAAAT
>DATFCH010000384.1:0-5012 GCA_035253345.1 Nitrososphaeraceae archaeon | reverse complement strand
CGAACCGAGAATTATGTAAGTGCAATGCATTGGATTTTTGATTATTATATACCCACTATCAAAATATTTAAGATTTTATTACTTAAATATGAAAAACCATAGCCCTCGAAAGACTGTGACTTAAAGAGGGCTATAGTATAACGTGGTTTTCGGATATGTTTTTTCGGGTAAATTCAACTGTTTTAAATATTATTTAATAATTGGTGATAATTATTCAGTTAATAAATGAGCGAGTCTAGTATGAAATAAAGCTAAGGTCAGTAAATCCCAGGCTAGACTCGTCTCTGTATTTTCCCAAAGCAATCCTTTTTACTGAATTACAATTATATTCACCGAATTTTATTTAACTATTGCAAATATCTTTACCCGATTAAATTTAGATATTCTTATGAGAGATCATATTGTAAATAGACAAATCAGAAATTTGTAATAGTAGGACAATTTTCCCTCTACAATTCACTACCTGTATTTATCTAAATTGTTAAATCAAATATTGAAATTATTGTCTTAAACAAATAGGAAAATAAGCAATCAGACCTCAACATTCCGGAGAATGTTTCTTGTTTACACCCAAGCAATTCATTCTCTGGGGTTTTTGTTAAATTAAAAAATTATCTTAAATTATAAAATATTCATTTATCTTAACCCTTAAAACCAATAGTAATACTATTTTCCTATCTATCAGAAATAGACCTTCAAAAACTACCAGAGTGATTAACTGCTTATTACTAAGCATTCACTCGGGTAGTTTAATTATTAATATCTTGTGTATTGTGGAATTACAGGATTACTTTTTTCTGCTAGATCTAGTAAATCAGATATTATGTTTTCATAACTTTCAACATTGTAGTTGCGTCTTGAGAAGCCTTTAAGTCTCATGTACAAGTGTTCTGAAACACGAATTATCCTATCCTTTGCAATTTTAGGTTTTTTATTTGATTTGATTGGTGTTTCAAAAGTAATAGTGATTAATTTTGTTATGTTGCCTAAACTACTGCTTCTTGAACTATTCCCCATTTTTTCCCATTGTTATTTGTATAAGGAAGGATTTTTGCTATTTGCATCGTCTTCTTTCTTTTCCTTTAGATACTTCCATTCAAACAAAGTATCGAAATCTAAGTTTCTAAATCGTTCTAATCTTTCCTGCCAGGTTTTACCTTCTACTGCATGAGCTTCTTCTGAATTTTTCATTACAAAACTACATGGATTGGATATCTCTATTCTACCCTTGATTCTAATTTTATCAAGATAAACTTGAGGTGTGTTTTTAGTAATAATATTTTCAGAAATAATTTGATCTAGATTCTCTTTTGAGAAGAGAAGTGTGTATATCTCTTGAGCACTTAAAATACCTGTTGTAACTTCTGAGAAACTTTGTGTCTTATTATCGAATGACTTTCGGGAATCAAAAATAGTTTTCAGGTATGATTCCGGCCTATGTACATGATAACTTACACATTCACCCAATGAGGAAAACCCATATACATTTGTATTTGTCAGGATATACTCTTTTTCATCGTAATCACGATATCTTATAATTGTACGAGCGAAACTTCTTACTGGACCTAATCCATCAGGTTGTTTCACTTCTGTGCCCTTCTTATCAAGTTGTTCATACGGTTTACCTGTAGCAGGATCTAGGATCCGTATTAGAAAATTCTCCCACCCTATTTGTTCTATCGGCTTTTGACGTGGCCAAGTTCTATGTACAGTTCTAGATTGATGTTTTTCCATATCATAAATACTGATTGCAATTGGTTTAGTTTCATTAAAGAATTTCTGTTCTATTGACCACTTTGCGTTAATTGATTCAAGTATATTCTGTTGTTCTTGATTTTGAGTACTTGTACTAGTTTTAGTCAAATTAATGAATATAGTATGATATATTATTTATTAAAGTTTTAGTATAAATTAGGTTAAAGTTAGGTTAAATCAATTAGATTAAACCAATCATTTTACGAATATTTGTTAAATGCTCTTTCTTATTACAACTTGAAGCTCCTTTCAATTGCGCACTAGATACAGGTTTTAATATTTGTAAAGATTGATTTATTTCATTTAAAATATTTTTAGATTGTTGGAATTGATCCTTATTTTTTGTAATATAATTTGTGACATTCTCATTACTTTTGATAAAATATCTACTTCTTTTTGATTGAATACAAGTTTTTTATCTGCATATTGTTGTTGGATTGATGATGCACCTTTCAATGCATTATTGCGATAACTTGGACAGCTCTTATCATGAACTTTAGAATTACAAATCATATATTATATGGCTCATTGGAAGATAAATATTTTTAATATTCTTTATAAGACGTAACCATAGTAGTATCTGAATCTTGCATATATTTTGGTCTCTTTATTTTACCTGAATCAAATTCTTGTTGTTTGAATTCATTATCTGCACATAATAAACCAGTTCCTTCGTCTTGTTCTTCATGACTTGATTCTAGTATATCGTCAGAAGGAAACATTTCAAAATTAGGTTGATACGTATTCTTACACCTAGGACATTTGTATCTATTTTCTTCTGCATTAACAAGAGCTAATTCAATCTTGGGAAAACAAATAACACAGAATATTTTTTGGTTCTTGTGTCTTTTACTTGAGCTAGTATCTAAAAAAATACTATTATCTATATTATTATACATGATATTGTTTAATCTGCACAGAATTTAAATTTAAACCAGAAATAAATAAGCCGATAATCGGTTAAGATCCATTTTATGGTGATTTTGGAATTTTGCAACCTTCTTCCAGCCAGCCTTCGTTATATCCTTCTTTCCATTGTATGTTAGGAACTTGATCATTATCAAATGGTTTATCCGACTTACAATCCTCTATTCCTTGTTGCCTTCCCAAAGTTTTTTCGCCTCCTGCTTCAACTGGATGAAATCCAACTATTGGTGTTACCACAACAATAATCAATCCAGATATTAATAAGGTTCTCATTAATATATCACGATTTTCTACAAGTCTTTTAATCATCATGGTTGGATACGATAGCCTTATCTAATAAAGTTTTTTTGGTTACTGGACTAATCAAATTAATAATCACTGTAGTTTTTGAACTTAAAGAAACTACATAACATTAAGAATGTGTCTATAAGATCATTATGTACAGATTCTTCTTTATCTAATTTGTATTCATTAAAGATAGCACCCTTAAGTGCAGTAATTAATTTCTCAAATTTTTCATTTATTGCAATTAGTCCACGTGAATCGTCTAATAATTTCTTTGAATGACTAGCCATGAAATTTATGTTCTCTGTGTTGAAAACTATGGGAACCACTGTCATGTAATGAGCTAGATTAAGATTATTCTTCTTACAATGTTGTATTTTATCATGAATATATTCCCATTTAGAACTCTCACCTAACTTATTTTTTAATGATACAATTAGCTCTGGATTACTTGCGTCTACTCCAATATTCACAATGTTACCAAGTTGTTTAGTCAATCTCCATATGGTATCAATGGCCTCTTCATACGAAGGCCTATCAAGCTCTGAGGCATATACAATATTTATCATTCTCTCTTTCCTTAACCATTCTCCTACCAATATAGCGAACTTTGATGACGAGAAGGCCGGATCTATAGCCATGTATTTGTCTGTATTTGGGTTAATAGCACCCGATTCTGGTGCTTTAGCTCTATCTATTGCGTTTTGTATACTTAATTGTAATATAAATTTCCTACCCTACCGCTATATTGCAAATTGTATTCACGTTGAAAATATGGTTCGTTCTTTTCTCTCTCTATAAAATCTGCATCATATATTTTTCCTAAACCTACTGAATAATGAAGGAATATTTTCTTAAAGAAACCTTTGAATATTTCGTCTTTTTCGATTTTGTAAAACAATGATTCAGGTTTGTTTGGAGTGCTTGTTAGTATTAGCTTACAGTTACTTTTTTCTTCATATGCCTTTATTACATATTCAAGCTCCCATTGTTCTGCTGGATCAAAGAAATCTGCTTCATCAATGAAGATGTAGGAAACATCTGTGTAACCTCTCAAGTCCTGTATTCTTTTAGTTGGAAATACCTTAATCCAGGTATTATTTCCCAAAGTTAATTCTGTATATTTAGGATCAAACTTTATTTGTGGAAATTTTCTTTCAAATAATCTTTCTAATCGTACTTTAATAGAATTAGTAAATTCTTCCCTGGTCCCAGATACTAAAAATATTGATTTATTGGTTAATTCATTGGATGATAATGCTTTCCATGCAAGATACCTCAATATGAGCTCGGTTACACCAATACCTCTGGATTTTTTGATCCAAGTATGGGATTGTTCAATTGAGTTAAAGATTAATTTCTCATAATCAAAAAGTGGATATTCTTTACCATTTTTGATAGGAAGGCCTAGTAGGCAATTGAAACAACAATCAATTCCATTATGATTATCAATCTCAAAATAGAAAGGTTTGTTTCTAAAGATATCTAATAGGTTACTGCCATTTGAGTTATTATTATTATCTGATGCAGTAGATCTAAATATTGTTCTAAGTCTCGATCGTATTTGTTTGTGATTCGCTAATGAGTGTTTTATTTTTCATAACCTCTTTTGTTTCTGTTACATACTCTGCAAAATATGGTAATAAGTTGATTATCTGAGTTAATATCTCTGTTCTCTTGTATGGATCCTCTTCCATATGATAATTTTTTATCATTTCTGCTTTTACAAAATCTAATGTATCTATTGCGTCTAAATGATAATCTATGTAACCTGTATTAGCGATCTCATTCATTCGTTTGAACCTGGATTCTTTTATTATTTTTCTATATTTGTAGTAAGTTGATTGTTTGATTTCAATACCTTTACTTTTAATGTATGCTAATGCTTCCTTTGGACTAAATCTTTGTACTATACAATGAATAACATAAAGTTTACAATCTTCTATATTAACCATTATTTTTGTTCTTTCTCCATAGAAAAAATTCTATGAATATTATATTGATATAATATAATAAAAAATTTATGTTTATTTCTTTACTGATAG
>DATFCH010000383.1:0-11517 GCA_035253345.1 Nitrososphaeraceae archaeon | reverse complement strand
TTTTAAAATAGTTAATTAGATAATATCTAATTATTAGATACTACAATAACAGAACTAATAATTGATCATTATTAGGTAATTATCAGTGCATAATATAAATATAAAAAAGTAAAATAAATATATATGTATCTATTTATGGAACAAAATAAAATAATAAGGATAATAATAATAATAATTTTAGTACAAAAAAATAATAATATTAATAAGAAGAAAAATTTAATCAGCTAATAGTAACTGATCTATGATATTTTTTGGATCTATTTTTTGTTCGATTCCAAAAGCGATAGCGACTAGATTTTTGACCTCTATCATTTTTAGTTTAATAGCTGCGGTCATAGGGGCATAGCTAAATATACTCCCATACAATGCCATAGCTTTTTTATATATTAGCTTTTCAAATCTAGATTCGATTTCGGAGATTACACTGATATCACTTTCATTTCCCTGACTAGGAACTATATCCTTATAAACAGTTTTAGAAAATTCTGCTATTGCCTGTCTTACACTATCTGCATGTATCATTTTGTTTAAAATATCTTCATTTACACGAGAAGTTGTTGCTATTCTTAATGATTTAATATGTTCTTCTGGAAGATTCCAATATTTAGCTCTAATAGTGCTTGACACATTATAGTAATCTAGATCAAGTGAAACTAAAGGTTGAAGAACAGCAGGTTTACCTATGTTAGCAAAAGCACTTATCAACCCTTTATAGTAGATTTTATCCAAATAAAGTTCAAAAGTTTGAATATTATTATTTTCTTTGTATAATTGAGCAGCTGTAGCAATATCGCTACCGAATTCAGATGTTTGTAAAGCAGAGACAGATTCATCAAGATCTTTTGCAACTAGAGCTTTAACAATAATATCCCTCCTTCCAATTAATTCTTCTGCGTGCATGTTTATGTAAGGAAAAATATCGTCATATGTTTTGCCTAAAGCTTTACTTTTTAAAATAATTTTAAGATTCCAAAGAATATATTTTCTATAGTATGCATTTACAAGATCCTTTTTAGATATTTTGGTCATAGAAGAATGGAAATCGAAAAGATCGTCTTTTAGTGCATTTTCAATTTTTTCGGAATTCAAAGGTTGTTGAATTTTGCTCAATGAATTAACATACGATGTATTTTTTAACCTTGTGACAAATTCATCAAGAGTTTTGGAATCAGAAAAGGATTCTAAATCATGTTTAGATAGCATTGTACCTCGTTCAGAAAAAGCCCTAACTGTACCAAAGATCCTTTGAGGTTTGTTAGCTTTCCCCAATTCTAGTAATCATCATCCTCTTTATTACAAGATATTATAATGTTTTTATTAATTAGTTTTTGTTAAATAGAATGTATAAGCAATAAAAGTAGAATTAGAAGTAGAAATAAATTTAGAGTTTACTTGAATTAGGGTCATTATCATCTATACTTCCTAAAACCATACTGACAACCTCATCAATTGCTTTGTCATAATTTTTTTCGATATTATTTTTTATTTGGTTATAACTTTTCTCACCTTGTTTTTGAATTAAGGCTGATTCTCTATCAGATTCTTTTTTAGCTTCATTTAAAATTCTTTCTGCTTCCTCATTTGCTAGTTTAATAATTTTTTGTCGTAGTTGTTCTACCTCACTATTAGAGTAGGATAGCATATGTTTCTTTAATTCTTCCATGCTAGAACTAATATTCTCAACATTATTCTCAAATTCTGAAAGAGTATTGATTATTTCTTCCACCGTGGAAACGTTGGATTCCAATTCATAAAAACTGTAATTTAAAGGAATATTAAACTTACTTTTTTTATTAGATAAATATAATAGTTTTTTATTTTTATCTATCTATCTATCTACCACTAACCAATCTAAAATCCGGCTTTGATAGGATCTACGGGCTTTATTAATTCACGCAATAAAATTGTAGCATACGATCCTTTTGGCAATTTAAATGACAGATCAAGCATTCCTTTTACCTTTGCTCCTCTTTCTCTTCCTCCTCCTCCGTCTGATTCCCTGAATTCATTACAGCATAACATAGATTGCCTGAAACCCATCTGTATGCTTAATTCTTGAAAATCTTTTAGATAGAAATCTTTAGGTGAGATATTTTCTTCAGATAGTATTTTTTTAGTAACATCATCAAAACGACTTTTTCCCGGTTGATAATTATAACCTACTAACCTAATTGCAGGGATAACATCAGTGTTTGAATCTATTCCTTCCCTAAATCGTCTAATTTTACCAAAAACTAATGGTTCTTCTATTTCAAAACATAGATCGCCATCTTTGCATTTTTGAATATCTTCATTGCATAAAAGGGACGTGCTGAGACATTTATTAAAAATATAAGATTGATAAGCTTGAACAAATAGTCGTCTTATGTTTATTGGTATAGATCGAATAACTGAAATGGAATCTTTACCCTTTATTATTGTACTTACAATATTTCTTTCCAAATCCATTCCCTTGGGCAAAATTTTAATTAATTGTTGATAATTATTAGAATCTCTTATTCTTTCTCGTATTTCCTTTGAGAACTTTGAGTCATATTTAGTAGTGTAAGAGAGAAGATATTCGATAGCTTTCTTGTAATTTCTATTGAGTAAGGCTTTACCAACTAAATGAGTTATCATCCTTTCACTTCCAAATCTTTGTAATCCATAGAAATTGGCAATATTATTTAATTCCATGAAAAAAGGCTCTATATCATTACTAGATGCTTGGTTTATTTTTATTTTAAAGCTGTTCCCAATTAGTGCAGATTTTGATAATGGAGTACGTAGAAAGCCCTTTAAAGTTAGTTTAGTTTTAGCTGTTGTTATGTATTTAGGCAAGTTCTTTGTTCGTTCACAACTAGCATACTGACTAGTTTCTGCTTTTGCATCTTTTATTCCTAGCACTCTTAGTTGTAAACCAGATTGTTTTTTAATTTCAATTATTGCATGATTTGAATCTATATTCTGTTTTTCCAATAGATAAAGGGGAAATTTATATTCATTATTTTGAATTGAAGAAAAATGCGGTGGTTTCAAAAATTTATAATCTATTATCTCCGATACCTGAAATTCTTCATTATTTTTCTTTATTGTTCCATTTATACCTTCGAAATTTGTACAATAACATTCAACACCAGCATAGAAATCTATTTCAGGTACAGATTTTTTCACAAAATTAACCTATTTAAAATCCAATATAAACAATACAAGAATAATATAAATCAATAAAATAAAGGATTTATATTCAAATCACAATATTAATAATTATGGGTATTGTAACCTATATGGCAAAAGAAGTTATGAAAGAAGTTAATAATAAATCTAAGGAATTTTACGAGTTCATTTTGCCTCCTGTCGACATAGTAGAAGACGGTACCGATTTAGTTGTAACTATCGATTTACCAGGATTTAACAAAAATGACATAAATCTTAGAATAAATAAAAATATACTTTCTATTAAAGCCAATAAGCCGGATACCGAATACAGAGGCACAGTTTATCTAAGGCATCGACCTACGAAAATAGATAAACGGGTTTTATTACCTTTTGCAGTTGATGATGATGATGAAATTACAGGAACGGCTAGTTATGCTGACGGAATAGTTACCCTGAGAATTCCTAGCTCTAATTTTGGAAATAGAATACAAATTTCATGATAGAGCCCAAACAATTTATTATTCTTTATTGATGAAAAAATAATAAAAATAATAATAAACAACAACAACATCTAAATAAAATAAAATAAAATAAAATTTTTTATTGATTATTCTGCTGATAAATCCCAATAATTGGCATCTTTAAATTCAATTTTTGGTTTTCCTAGTGATTTCCAATCTTTAAACGATTTAGAATATAGTTTAACATTTTTGATTCCTGCCAATTTTAATGCATAAAATGCGAGACCAGATAATGTTCCCACGCTTCCACAATATGTAATTATTTCAGCATCAGGAGATATTCCTCTATTTTCGATAAATCGTTTTATCTCATCAATAGGTCGCAAAATATGATTATCATCACCTAACATGGTATAAGGAATATTTTTTGCACTAGGAATATGCTCAGTTAGAAAATTGAGTCTTTCTCTTGAATCAACCAATATCTTGTCAGGATTGTTTTGTACAGATTCAACATATTGGGCATCTGCATAAATGGACTGGTTTAGTTTAAGAGAATGAATAGATTTTGGAAATTTATTATTGCGTTTTTCGATTTCCAAACCAAGGTTTTTCCAACCTGTATATGTCATTTCAAGGAGTGAGGTATTTTCATGACCAACATATTGAAAAGTCCAAGCAACACGTGCTGCCAAAGCTCCAAAAGTATCGTCATATACTACTATAGGCATTCCATCAGAGACACCTAGGTCTTCCAATAATTTGATAATCTGTTCATGTGTATCATTTGATAGTAATACGGCCAGTGGTAATGATACTGCAGTAGGAATATGTCCTTTTTTATAATCTTCAATTCTACGAACGTCTACAACTCGCACTTTGGCCTTTTTCCGAATTAATGTACGTAATGTATCTACATCACATATAATGGGAAGCTTGGTAAATGAAGTAGTAGTAGTAGTCTTCTTCTTCTGGTTGCCTTTTTGCTTTAAAGGTGATTTTGTTTCCTTAATTTTTGATTGAAGATTACTATTATGTTTATTTTTACCACTATTATTCTGTCGTTGATTGGCTTTTTTATTCTTTGAAACCACTTTTACTTTTTGAATCAAGCGGCACATTCGCCTCTAGCAGTCTTTGCACTGAATTTAACATCATTGCCATAATCTTGATAAAAGTCTTGACCTTGTTCAAATGAAGGAAGTTGAGTCACGGGCATAAGAAGAACTTTTATATCTTCTATATTTTTTATGTTACCACTTCCATTACCATTTACAATATTGTCTATCCATAAATCTAATGTTTCGGAAGTTGATTTATCATTTTTGTATAATTCAACAACTTTCTTAACTACATCTATGACTTTTTTTGCTGGAACACGCATAATGGCTTTACCAAGTTTTCCGTCTTCAGAACCATTTCCGCCAAATAACATAGTATATACAGGAGCCATAGAAGTTCCTATTCTTGCAGCACCACCAAAGAAGCCAATAGTTGCAATTTCATGCTGTCCACAAGAATTTGGACAACCACTTATTTTGATAGTTGAGTTTCGAAGATCGTTATCACCGTCAAATCCTAATTCCAATAATGTTCGTTGAACCTCTTTAGCTAGTCTATGCGAATTAGTTATAGCAAGATTACAAGAGGTAGTACCAGAACAACCCACTGCTGAAGTAATTGTAAGCGCACCAGGATTAGCCAATCCAATGTTCAAAAGTTTTTTATAAATTAGAGGCAAATCTGTATAGTATACATACCTGACTGCAAAATTTTGTTGTGGAGTATTTCTTGCAACAGATTCTGATGAGAATTCGTGTATTATGGATGCCAAAGATCGTAATTGATTAGCTGTTATATCACCTGCCCCAAGAGTTACAAATACTGTATAATAGCCTTCTTGTTTTTGTGATACCACATTTGTCTGAAACCATCGATCATACCCAGTATTAGCAGTATTACCATTAAGACTATTTGTTTCTATAACAGGAAGTTTATTTGATTTTGTTGGCGGTTTTCTTAGTGGATAAGATGTATTATTATTATTATTATTATTGAATTGAACTTGATAAAGACTCTTTGTAAATTCAGAAATAGTCATTGCTACAATAGTACGCTCCTTCAAAACCATTTTTTGGAATTTGTCCCAACCAATTTCATTAACTAAATAGCGCATTCTATTTCTGGCCATGTTATCTCTGTTTCCATGCCTATCAAATAGTCTAATTGCTGCCATACAAGTTGCAAGAACATTTTCTTCAGGAGTAAATTCTTCTAATAAGTGACCAATAAACGAAGCTGCACCTAATCCACCTCCAAGATAAATTTTAAACCCCTTTTTCCCATCTTGCAATTGAGGAATTAAACCAATATCAGCAATCCTTACAAGGCCGTGTTCACTGCAGCAACCAAAATTTATTTTGAATTTTCTTGGTAAATTCTGACAAAGTGGATTACGCAACAGGAATTTTGCAATTGCCATCGAATAAGGAGTAGCATCAAAAACTTCTTCAGGGCAGACTCCGGCAAAGTGACTACACATCACATTTCTAACAGTATTGCCACAAGCTTCTCTAGTTGTTAAACCTGCTTCTACTAATCCTCTCATTACTTCGCTGACATCTTCTAGTTGTACCCAATGTAATTGGATATTTTGTCTAGTTGAAACATGAGCAGAACCTATAGAAAATGCTTCAGATAAATTGGCTATCTTTTCTAATTGTTCAGGTGTAATCTCGCCACCAGGGACTTTAATTCTTATCATACTATAATCAGGTCTCAACCTAGATCCATACGCCCCATGCTGAAGTCTAAATCTTCGAAAATCATCATCAGATAACTTTCCTTGTCTATAGAGTTTAACTTTATTAGCAAAATTATCAGTTTCTTTTTCTAATCCCCATTTTTCTTTGGTGGGTTTAGCAAAAGAATCCTTTTTATGTTTAATTTTAGTCAATTCAGCATTCTTTTTCAATATAATAATCATTTGTACAAATCCTTATATTTTTTATGGAATGGGAACCAAAAAAATCAAGTGATTTGCAAGTCGATGGCAAATTATTGTATAAATATTATAGTTTATTAAATGGCATATAATAATGCACACAATATAGATGTACTCTTAATGATCATTGTTGTTGTTGTTGTTATGCAAATTATTATTATTTTTTTCTATCCGCTTTTCTTTAACTGAAGGAATTATTTTCATCTTTGCTGATTCAAAATTTAATTTGAATTGTTTTCCTTCGTGAATTCTATCTAAAATGATGGCTAGAGCAGATATTTCAGAATGTGGCTGATTACCTACTGCAATATTATAATCAGAAAGTTTATAAACTTCACTTGGAACTTTTTCAGCGCCTATTATTATTAAAATATCACTATTATTATTGCTATTTTTAATTTTACTTATTATATCATCAACATTTAACCCATACATTGTAAGATGAATAACTATACCACCGTTTTTTTTCCAGTTTAAGATGGTGTATTTCCAATTTTTAACTATTTCAATTTTAAAATTTGATGCATATCCCCACCTATTATTTACGTCATCGATTGTAGCTTTTATATCATCATTAACATCGGTCATATATAGAATATTACAACCAAAAGATCGTGAAACTAATGCAACATGTGTAGTTGTACGATCATCTCTAACCAGTCTATGACCTATTCGAAGTACTGCTATATTCATATTTGGAAATTGTCGCGATGTTGAATTTTTATATTATTTCCGTAAATTAACATATCTATAACCTCTAATATTTTATTTGTATTATAACCAGTTTTTGCAGATATAGGTAAAACAATTTCAGCAGGATATTTTAAACCTAACATTTTAGATTTTTCATAGGCACTATCTACTGTAGTTAAATCTACTTTATTAAGTAAATACAAGATTTTTGTTAATGGAATTTGTAGCTCGTTTATTATACGAAGACAACTATCTAGTTTTATTTTTATGTTCTTGATAGATTGACTGATATCTATTACCAATAAAATCAATTGAGAATAAACAAGTTCGTTTAGTGTAGATTTAAAAGCATCTATCATATATGCCGGTAGCTTATTTACAAATCCTACAGTGTCTGATAGTAATACTTTTTGATTAGGATTTACAGATAAGGATCTAGTAAATGTAGATAATGTTGTAAACATCTCTTTACCTACTGCTTTTGATTCTCCTGTTAACGAATTAAATAATGTAGTTTTGCCTGCCGATGTATAACCGATCAGTGAAATAGTTGAAATTCCAGTCCTATTACGTTGGTTTCTAAATAGTGTTCTTCTTTTTTCTTCTTTCTGTAGTTTCTTTTTTAAAATACTCATTTGTGACTTGAGAGCTAATGCGTAAACATCAGCATCATATTTTCCTAGTCCAAAAAATCCTGGTTGTTCACCAACTTTTGCAAGTTTTACCTTTTCTTTTACTCTAACCATTTCATATCTTAATTGTGCTAGTTTAATTTGAATACGTGATTCTGATGTACTCGCTCTATATTCGAAAATTTCCAATATTAATCGCTCTCTGTCTATAATATCCCTCTTACATAAACTCGCTAAATTATATTGTTGAGTAGGTTTTAATACTTCATCAAAAAGGATTACATCAACATCCAATTCATTTACTAAATCCTTGACTTCATTTGCTTTACCCCTACCAATTCCATACCTGGATTGTTTAATATGTTTCTGTGTGACTACTTTTTTAACAATATAACCTGCAGCTTCAGCCAAAGATACAGCTTCATTAATTAATTCTTCGATTGGATAGGTTATTAAAAGTGCCTTTCTAAAATTCATGTAGATTATTCATCTTTGTCCTCATTTTCATTTTCATTATTCTCAACAAGATTTTCATATAATTGAATTCCTAGAACACGTTCCAATTTTTTAGATAATATTTCATTTGGTTTAATTCCGCCTGTTTCAATTTTTTTGTACAGAGTAACTTTTTCGCTTAACTGATGAGCAACATTTTCTTGTGTTATCCCTTTTTTCATTCTAGCTTCCCTTATGATTCTACCAAAATCTGGTCGTAATATTTTTTCATCAATAATTTGAATTGTCTTTGGAGGAAATTTAATAGGTTTTTTTTGAAGTACGGGAATGGTCTTTTTTTGAGGTACCGGACTTGGACCCTTTTTTTGAGGTACCGGAATGGATCCTGGTTTTACAGAAACTACTTTTTTTGAAGATTGTTTTGGTTCATACGGTTTTCCACGTTTTGAACAAGGTAAACATACGTTAAATATACTGCCATCAATGATTACATTTTTTGGAATTTGTATAGAATTTCCGCATAATTCACAAAAGGGCATATATATTATAATAATAATCTAAACAATAAATAAATTCGTTCTTTTTATACTGATTAATGCTACTGCTAATAATCAACTTTGTTTATTCTCTATGAGTTCAATCAAAATAGTCAAAATATTGTGAAAGAATGAGAAATATTAACGTAAATCCAATAAATTTTCATAAAGAAATATTTTATAGATAACTATAGATAAAAGAGGTTGAAACCCTTACCTTTAAACCCTCGAAATAAACTGATTAATCATATAGCTGTACTTTTTGATACAAATGTAAATGAAGAATTTCCATTAGAAATACAATGCGATATATCCAGGAGAACTGGTAGAATTAAAAATTTTTCTATAGGATCGGATTTTTTTGCTACTTTACGTAAAGATGGAGGCATTGCTCTATCCATATTTGGAGCAAAAATAATGGTCAAATATCCTTCATTTAGAGAAAATTGTGTCATTCCAAAAGATGAAGCAATACCATTCGTTAGCGAAGGAAGATCTTTGTTTTGTAAACATGTACAATGGTGTGGAAAGAATGTAAAAAATGGGTCTGATGTAGTAATCATTGATAGCAGAAATGAAGTATTAGCTGTAGGGAAAGCAATTTGTGAAAATAAAATTATGGTAAAGTTAGATTATGGTGTAGCAGTAAAAATTAGAGAAGGAATAAAAAGTAGAAACACTAACAATATCAGAGGTAATGTAAAATGATGCGCGGGGGAAATAGAGAAATGAGAAGAATGCTTGGAAAGATGGGTTTAGAGATGAATGAAATGGAAGGAATCGAGGAAGTAATAATAAAAACAGATACCAAAGAAATGTATTTAATAAAACCACAAGTAGTTGAGATGAAAGGAAAAGATAATACAATTTTCCAAATTATAGCTACAGATATAGAAGAAAAACAAAGAGAAGTTCCATCATTCAAAGAAGAAGATATAGTTCTGGTGGTGCAGCAAGCTAATGTATCAAGGGAAAAAGCTATTCAAGCCTTGACTGATTCTAAAGGAGACATAGCACAAGCAATTTTAACTTTAACCACATAAAGAAAAATAATAATACAACGTATCTTAGACCAAAATATTTTAATCTACTATATTTTTAATTTACGTTTATAGGTTGAATTAATCTGTTATTTAAATTAGAAAATAATAACAAGAATAAGAATAAATGTTAATTTTCATTAAAAATCCTATATTGAAATTATATATTGTCTTTAAACCCATTTTGATCTTGACGAAATTAGTTTTAGGAATTAATTTTAATCTCAATATATTTGCAAAAATCACTACTAATGTGACTAATACATTGGCATAAAAAAAGATTTGTAGAAGAAGAAGAATAATCAATTCAATTGTTTTTACAACCACAAATGTAGAGTATAAACGTAAACTTCTATTTTATATTATTATTTGATAATAATTCGTTCGAAGTACATATCATTTATTTTGTTATTATATAATTGTATTATTGTCATTTAACATTATTTGATAGATTCTTGATAAGCAAGTAACGCCGCAATTGTTTTACAATCTATAATTTGACCATTGATACATTTTTTTAAAGCAGTTTTTAATCCTAGTTTTTTTACTTTTATATTTTCATCGTCATCACTACCTTGTTTGTTACTCATTTTTTTTAGATTAGTTACTATAAAGATGTACATTAATTCTGTATCATAGCTAGGTACAAGATACCACTTAGTCAAAAAAGATAATTTACCTGTATAACCGGTCTCTTCATATAATTCTCTTCTAGCAGCTTCTTCTTTTGTTTCTCCATCTTCTATTTTTCCAGCTGGTATTTCTAATAGTGTCTTTTTTGCTGGATGTCTATATTGAGTAATTAGAAGAATATTGGAATGGTCAATTATAGGAATAAGTCCTACTGATGGAGAATGTTCAACAACTTCCTTCTGGATTTTTTTGTTTTCTAGAATAAATTCATCTTTTCTTATTGATATTTTTTCTCCTGAATAGACTTTCCTGCTATCTAATAATTTAGCTTTACTCATTTGATTCAACTGTTATAAATAAATGAGGATATTTTTTTTAAAGTAAATATACTTTCCTTCCCCTCCTCCTCCTCCTCCTTCTTCTTCTTCTTCATTTTCCTCTATTTTTCCTATCAGAAGTTTATTTTGATATAAATATAACATAATTTCGAATTAATTTATATGATATTTGTTTGATTCTAATATGGATGGAATATAATGACGGTGAAGGCAATATTCTTATTCCGAAATCCGTCAGACCTATAATTGATTATGCTGAAACAAATTTAGGGAATAAAAATGGAGCAAAGAAACAATACAGATATGGAAATTTACATATTAGAGAATACGAGAATTACTATAGCGTACATATGGATAAAGTTGATCCAAGAATCGACCCCATGGGACATCTGGTAAAAGATGCTCCAGAATATATCATGTATGGTATTATATCAGGTCTGATTGGTTTAAAAACAGGTAAAACATTATATAAAAGGAAAAAAAGATCTGAAAATGGTAATCAATTAAAATCATTACCAGTGGGAATAATTACGGGTATATTAGCTGGAACTACGACATATATTACAATTTATTATTTACATAATTT
>DATFCH010000382.1:0-8761 GCA_035253345.1 Nitrososphaeraceae archaeon | reverse complement strand
ACATAGTCAGTATAAAAAAAGATTTGTACCCAATAAAGATTTTCATTAATTCAGAGCCAGAAATAATAAATATTAAATTTATTTTAAATTTTACCATTCTTTATAATATTATATTAATTAAAAGCTATTCAAATTTAATTTATTTTATTCCCATCTTTTATTAAGTATAATAGATTAGATAAACTATAAAAAAAGATGACTGCCTATACCGTTTTAGATTCTTTGCTTTGGGGTTTTATTGCTAGTATTCCTCTTCTTATTGGGTCTATAGTTGCGCTATTTGTCAATTTGTCAAAGAGTATAATTGCATCAATAATGGCTTTTGGTAGTGGAGTATTAATTGCTGCTTTGGCTTTTTCATTGATAGAAGAATCTTTCAGTTTAACCCAATCTATTCCTTCAGTTATCATAGGATTCATAGCAGGAGGATTATCCTATACAGTAGCTAACCATTTTTTAAATAAAAAATCAAGAGGAAACTTGAGAAAGAGAAAGAGACCACACGGTGAAGACGCTGGTGGTAGTAAGAATGCATCAGGATTAGCTTTGTTAGTTGGATCTGTTATGGATAACATTCCAGAAAATATGGCTCTTGGAATTTCCTTGATAACAGGTGGTACAGTAAATATAGTCTTGATTGTAGCAATTTTTATTTCTAATTTTCCTGAAGGCTTGGCATCAACTGCAGGAATGAAAACACACGGAAAAAGTAACAAGCAAATACTTGCTTTATGGTCAATTGCAGTTATTGTATCTACGATATCTTCGGTAATAGGTTTTAAGATTCTATCCAATGCAAGCCCATTTCTCATATCAATATCTATTTCTTTCGCCGCAGGTGCTATTCTAGTTATGTTAGCAGAATCAATGATTCCAGAAGCATATGAGGAAGGAGGAATAAAAATAGGTATTGCAACAATGATTGGATTTGTTATTGCTTTTGTTCTCGGAAAATTATAGAGGGAGATAAAAAATATGTATGATTGATACTTACTGCTTGTATCTCTTTAATGCAGGTAAATTGATTTATCTATGACTGATTTTGAGGATAATAAGAATAGAATATATATGTATTATCTGTTATATACATATAATCTTTTATTGAATTTTGAATGAAATATTTATCAATTATTATCAATAAATATTACTAGTTTTTTTTTGATTTTAATAAATTACTTTTTTTTAACACTGAATTCTATTTTCACTATAACTAAAATAAAAGTATCTGAAAATTCCTATATTTAATTTTATATAATTAGTAATCAAGATATGAAAATAAAGAATACTCTTTTTAACTTGAGAATGATTACATCAAATTAACTGATCTTTATACTTGAAGAAAAAGTTATGTCAAATTTGTTTTATATTATAATGAAAAAATACAACATCGTACCTAATCATTTTAGATCTTGATTATTACAAAGAAATTTCATTTCTAATATAAAGTATTCATTTGTTGTGCTCAAAAAAATAAATGAAAATTATATGATTATTTCTTGTAATGATTTGATAATTAAATACTTATTTTCGTTATTACTACTTAACTATAATAGTTAATCTATTAAATATGAACTAACCAAGAAGAAATTAGAGAATAATGTTAATTCAAAGCCAAAGAGTAAAGAAAGCAATTCTTACTGCTTTGGCGGATGATGAAATGACTAAAATCTTGGATACTATTATGCTTAATTCTAAATCAATCGCTAATATTACTAGAGAAAATAATATTGCACATACTACATGCTATAGAAAAACAAAATGGCTAATTAACGAAGGACTTGTCAGGGTTGATAAAATTGTCATTACACCAGAAGGAAAGAAATTTAGCTTATACTATAGTGTTTTCAAATCTGTAAATGTCAAATATGAAAGCAATAATGTGATTGTAGAAGCTGAACAAAATTCCAATATTATAAAAAGATCGATGACACATTTTTATTCATTAGAATGATAACCAATAGAGAATAATAATATCATTAATTATTATTGCTATCTTTAGTGCTTTTATCACCCTTAATATTATCATTATAATCATCTATATCGCTTTCAATCATCTTTTTTCCCCTTTTTTCTGCATAATAAAATCTAAACCACATCATAATAGTGAAAAAGATTGCAGAACCTACATGAATTTGCTGGCCTATATTTGGTGTCAATGTTGAAAATAAAGGAATTCTATTATTTTCTATTATTTGTCCTAAAATATAAACTGCAATAAATATGGATATTTGAAATTGAAATGATTTAATACTTTTTGATCTGAATGCAAGGAATACAAATATGATCAAGGATATCAATGACAAAGTGAATGTAATATCACCAATAGAATTCAAAAGATAAGGACTACCATCAGTATTATTATTATTTACAAATAGATTTATCATGTATTAAATTCCTTTTCTTGTTTCTGTTGTTTTTTTGTTTTTAATATACTTAAATACATTATTCCAAATAAAAGCAATGCCACCATTGAGAATGGTTCTAGCAATCCTTTTGCCAATAATTTAAAACCGAATGTTGCAATAATATGATAAAAAACTTGCAATAAAATAAAACCAATAAGTATTATGGTTAATTTTCTCAGATGATTATCATTATCATTGATACTGTCCCTTGATTTTATAATAAAGTATGCTGGTATTATAGCAGCAATAAGATAAACAATAGCGTCAATAATGTTGTAATATTGAGATGGCAGCATTTTAGACTAATTCACCCTTATTTAGCAACCAATAGTGTATATTAATATTGAAAGTTAAAAATAGTTAGACGAATTCCATGTGTGGAATTCAGCGATGGGATTTGTCTTCTTGTTTATATGAAAACTAGAACATAAAGATCATGAATATAAAAATGAATCAAAAGAAAATAAGATCTTCAAAAATAGCTCAGCTAATGATTGTAGCAGTGATAGCCACAACAATAGTAGTGACAGCTATAATAAATGGCATCGATAATATTCAAAGAATACAGAAAGTAATGGCAGAAGAATCCTATCCATCAGTAACAACCGATACAAAAGAAACAACAAATGAATATAATTCTGCATCAGTAGGTAATAATGATAAAGAAACAGTAAAAAAAGTTAATCCAGATCAAACAACGAACAAGGAATTTTGGATAGATACTGTTCATTTCGATGGATTGACAAACATACATGCAGGAATAAAATGTGATAATTGTCCTCAGAATACTCCGATACACCCCGCAGAACAACCTCCGGTAAATTCTACTATACCAACTGGTGGAGGATTCAGAATAACAGAACCTAACAAAGTAGGATCTTGGGACATTAGATCATTTACATTCTCACCAGCTCAAATAGTCGTTAACCAAGGCGATAAAGTTACCCTTCATTTTGCAGGAGTACAAGGAGCTCATCATGTAGTAACTGTAGATGGGGTAGGAACATTTGAACTTAAGAGAGGACAAATTAACACTGTTTCATTTGTAGCAAATAATCCTGGAATAATAAATTATATCTGTCACATCCACTTACCTAACATGGTAGGTCAAATATTGGTGTTACCTAAAGCAAACGTATGAATATATAGAGAACGGAAACAGCAACAATAACCCAATGGTTGTTATGTATATTGTTTATACATAACAAATATTTCTCATTTATTAAACAACAACTACAACTATTAGAATTATGATTTTTATTATATTTAAAATTTGAAAAATTTACTTTCATATTTGCTACAAATATCAATCCGGATAATTCATTTTTCTCTAAAAAATTTTCTTTGATTAGTAACTAATATAATTATGTTATTGATAATTAATAATTTTCTTGTTGTAAATTAAAATTAAAAAAATAGATTGATTTAATTTGTATTTTCTTCTTCAATACCATAATAAACAGACGATTTTATAACCTTTCCATTTTCATCAAATTTAAATTTCTCTAATACATTCCATTTAACTTGGTTATCTTGATAAGCAATATACTCTAATATTACAATATTATTTTTAGTTACAAAGTCCATGGGTTCAAATATCAAATAAGGAAATTTTTTTAGACCAATAGAAAAATATTTTTTCAAACCATTTTTATCTTTTATTATATTAGTATCATAATCTGAAAATAGGTTTTTTATTTTAGGGCTAGAAATTGGAAATTATCACTATAAAGTGACAATATTAACTCTATATCCTTGGAATTCCATGCATTAGTCCATTGTTTTATATGGTTTAATATAAAATCTTATAAATTCATTTGCAATAACAACATATACAATTACAAATTAATCTTCTTATTCCATAACAGTACATTTCTCTTGATTGGACCAAAATTTATGTCAAATTTATTTCAATCATACTGGCTCCATATATTATAATTGGTCAATTGCATCATTAACACTTTCTTATACAATAGACAGAATTGGTATTTGATAAAAATATCATTATTACAATAATAACAGAAATTTTCATCTCATTTATAGAATGAAAATTGTATATTTCCAGTCAACTGATATTGAGGGATTTGACACCTTCTATAAGTTGGACTAGTTTCATTGATTTTTCAATTAGAGAAACATTTCATTTTAAAGAATGATAACTTTAATGTTTCTATATTTCCGTTTCGGAAAATGATAATAACTATAATTACAACAGCGAGTTAAAATTCAAAAATTTCTAACTATAATATATTTCCGAAGTGGAAAATAACGACGATAAATGATTTCCGTAGAGAATATTATTATAGCTACCGTAATATAGTTATGAATCAATTAAAAAGTTTAGATTTATTTGAATTAGACAGAGTATTGGAAGATATTGCAAAAACATATGCCGCACCAGCGGCTACAGTGTGGTTCAAAGTAACCAATAACAGAAAACCTACACAAGAAGAGTATCATCTAAAGGTCATCGAATTTGTAAAGAAATTTGAAAATTTGATGAAATCATGTTATCCAGAAAATGAATACTCAGAACATCTAAGTGAGTACATATCCAAAAATATAAGATACGGTATTTCTTCAATTAATACTGGAAATAACAAAGAAGTGGAGAGAAGATATCGATATTATGTCGATTACAATTAATTATAATTTAAGGAGGATTAAATAAAAGAAATGGCATTAAGTTTTTATAAAATTGCATTTCCTGGCATATTAGCATTATTAGTGGTTGGAACTATAGGTTTTCTACTTGCATTTAGTTATTATCCAGAAAAACATGTAAATGTAGATATTGATGGAACATGTTATGAGCTATTAGATGTATCAAATGAAAAACATAAAATTCTCAGAGCACAAAATGAAATTAACGTTAAACAGATGCAATTAAATATGATTGAATATAGCGATGTTAATTTACCAATAGTCTTTAGTGGATTCAAAGAAAATGTAGATGATTTCATAAAACAATACAATATTATCAATATCAAATCAACACAAAAAGTTTCAGATAATCCAACATTTGATAAATTTATAATAAAAGCAACAGTATCAAAACAAGACCTTGAAAAAATAGTAAATGACCTAACAATAAGTGACTTTTATCCAACATTGTCAGTAAGAGGAGGTGTAGGATTAGGACCAAATCAATACATAAGCAGTGAAGAAGGAAAAATAATTTCAGCAAAATCCAATGAATTTATGCAAAATGGCATCAAAGAGATTGTTGAATCTAGTGTTGGAATAAAACAAGCTGAATGTAGAAATATTTAGAATAAATAATAATAATAATAACTACAAATTTTTTATTGTATAATATTAGGTTTTTTATGTTTTTAGTTATTAGGTTTTAGTGAAAGGTATGTTTACAGTTGATTTTAGTGCCTAATATTATAGTCTACTATTTTTTATCATTATAATACTATAAAGAATTATAAAGGCAATCTGAAATAATACTATTGATGCTCCCAATTCATTTACTGGATATCCTGAACCTGGTACTGCTATAACATACATTATAATTAGAATTATTGTTCCACCTATTCCTGCATAATACCAAAATTTACTCCATATCTTGATTACTGGTATGACCCAGAACATTTGAGCTAGTCCAGAAACTATAAAGAATACTATAACATCTATTGTCAGAAGGGTAAAAAAAAGTGGAATGAGTGCAATGTGTAATACACCAGCCAGAAACGTACATAGACAGGTAGTATAACGTAATATTGTATAACCTAAAAGTCTAGTGTTCATTTCTAGTGGTTTATAAAATTATGTAATTCTGACGTTATAATATAGATATCTTTTTTATAGTACAAAAATAAATCTCAAATATAATAAGGAAAATTCATAGACTAATTAAGATACTAGTTAATCTAAGAAACTAACAAAGTTAGTGTTCATCATTTGTTGGAAATTGACTGATATTTTGATACTTATATTTAAAAATATACATATCAATACATATACAAACAATTTGTAAATTAACTGAACTCACTATACATAGGGATTAAATATATAGAATTTGATATAGGACCAATATTTAGGTCAAATTTCATTTACATGCCACTGATTCTATAGAAGTATAAATGGTTCTGTTGAATCACAGTCGAACTATATTAAAGATAAGACTAGTTTTTCTCAAAATATTATTATTACGATAGTAGAAATATTGGATTATCTTATTTATGAGAATATATTATATTTTCATCTAGAAGAACAAATAACAAACAAAAACAACCAAAATCTCCATCTAACAAAAAATATTCTATTGAATTTGACCTCTTCTATAAAGTGAAACAGGTAAGATATTATTTGAATATTTTATTCTTGTCTGTTGTATAGTTTTTTTTAACCTTCTGCTGGATAACCTGCTAAATATTTTTCCAATGGTAAACCTGTAAATTCTGTTTGGTTGGAAGCTGATAACATTTGCATTACACCTTGTTTCTGCTGTTCACTATATTTTGGTGGAATTATTCCAACATTTAGAGCATATTTATCATATTCAGAAACCATTTTCTCAAGAATTTCTGGATGTTCTTTTGACAAATCTGTTGCTTCTCTAATATCTTTTTTTATGTTAAATAGCTTCCATTGTCCATCTCCCAATGGAAATATATTGTTGCGTGCCTTCCAGTCTCCCATGAATACAACACGATTACCAAACATTTCTGCAGAAATTGTCTCATCATCTATATGTATCTTTTCAACTTTTTTTTCTAGGAGTGGTTTTATGGATTTTCCCATCATTGATGCAACTTGTTTTCCTTTATATTCTGACTCAGGATGTGTAGTATTAGCATATTCTAGAAATGTGGGAGTCATATCGCTAACATGAACGAATTCCTTTACAATATCTAGCTCAGATGTATTTGTAGCATGTGGCTCCTTTATTACAAATGGTGGTTTTATTCCTCCATTGAACATAGTTGATTTAACTCCAGAATGCGGAGTATTTGACATAACAGCTCCCTGCCAGCCATATCCCCAGTCGGAGTATTTGGTTCCTATATCATCAAAAGATTCACTAAAGCCTGTTGCTTTAAATTCCTCTATTTCTTTCTCATTTGCACCTTCAAAAGATGCGACTACTACAGGAGAATCGGATGGTTCACTACCACCATTGTCTGAAGTAAACACTATTAGCGTATTATTATATTGACCTGTATCTTTAAGGAATTGGATTAGTTTACCTATATTATAGTCCATATCCTCTATCATTCCTGAATGTGCTGCAAATATCTGCGATCTTTGTTTTTGTTCATTTTGAGGTAACGAATTCCAGTCTGGAAAAGTTGGGTAACTTTGTGGTAATGTCATATTCATAGGCCAAATTTCAAGTTTCTTTTGTTTCTCAAATCTTTGTTCTCTTATTTTATCCCAACCTGCATCGTAAACCCCTTCATATTTCTTTATGTATTCTGGTGGAGCTTGGAATGGTGTATGTGCTACTTGAAATGCAAGATATGCAAAAAATGGTTTGTTATTCTCTTCTTTTGATTTCTTGATAAAGTCGATCATTTTATCCGTGTAGAATTCGTTTGAGAATAGAGTAACATTTGGTTTATCAACTATTTTGCCATTATCTATAAAAGTAGTAACTCCACCAGGGTAGTATGGTCCGTATGTGAAATGGTTTGCTCCAGATTCAAGTAAAGTAAAACTTTGATCGAATCCTCTGTCTTCCGGACCAGTACCTTCATGATATCCCTTGCCTGAAAGATGCCATTTCCCCGAAAGAAGTGTATCATAACCAGCATCCTTTAATAACTCTGCAACAGTTACAACCCTGTCAGTTATATAAGTCTCATAGCCAGTCTTATTCACTTGATTGGGAGATATATTTTCAAACATAGTACCAATGCCAACAATATGATTATCGACTCCGGTAAGAAATGTGCCTCTTGCAGGAGAACATACTGGATGAGTATAATAATTGGTCAAGATTTTTCCTTCCTTTCCCAATTGATCTAAATTAGGTGTAGAAATCTCACTACCAAATATACCTAGATCAGAGAAACCAAAATCATCTCCCATTATTACCAATATGTTTGGTCTATTATCATTAATGTGATTTTTATTCTCATTCTGTCCAAAGGCATTGTTTGATATCATATAAATTGATAATCCAAAAAATGCTACTAATATGAATAATATATAACAAAATTCATATTTTCTCATAAACCTTCCCAAACAATAATATTATTTAAGCTTTTAATAATGATCTAAATTTTCTATATCTTTCTAATATATTTTACATGTTTTTTGACAGAATAACTAATTTATTATAACCTATTTATAAGATCATTTTTCAACAAATATAAAAACGAGAATATTAATCCTCAATTGAG
>DATFCH010000381.1:0-2216 GCA_035253345.1 Nitrososphaeraceae archaeon | reverse complement strand
TATATTTATTACAAAAATTTATCCATCCAAAAAATAATGAGAAAAATTTCCTGTACTGATTAATAAACAATTAGTAGCAAAGCCACGTATTATTGTATAAATAACTTTACGTTCATTACTTACGAAACCTCGCACATAATTGGTCTTAAGACGGAAATAAATTCTACTATAGACTAAAATAGTAGAATAAGTTTATAAATTAAAAGTGGAAACCTCATCTGCTATCGAAATTTACTGAAAACACTAAAAAACCCACAATTCTAAAAGCCTGAACAGAGATTTATTTATAATTATACTTTTATTATACTTATCAAAGATTCATAGTCAAAAAGATTCTAAAAATAGACCAACTTACAAGAATAGTAATATCTAATTTAATTTAATTTATATTATTTTTTACTACCTTCATCTTCATTATCTTGTCCTTTTCTTTCTTTTCCACCTTCACGTTCTTCTTTTCCCTTTGGTAATATCTTTTCTGGTACTTTCCAACCCAACTTAATCATATATGGTGAGATGAATGTAGTAATTATGGTCATTGCTCCTATCATCGGAAGAAGAAATGCACTTGTAAGTCCCGTATCTGTTCCAGCTTTTGCAACAACAAGAGCCAGTTCTCCTCCAGAAGATGAAAGACCAAACGCTGCCTTCATAGATGTTGATGTACTAAATCGTTGAGATTTTGCCGAAATAAATACTGTAAGAAATTTAGCAGATATTGACACTACCACCAAGATAATGGCAGGTACAATAAAGACTATTAACAATGACATATCCATAAGTGCACCAACAGATACAAAAAATATAGCTCCAAACATATCCCTAATAGGAGTTGCTAATATTCTAGTGACTGAATGAACTTTTGATTCTGCTACAAGAACTCCTGCAAAAAATGCACCTGCTGCTACTGATATACCTAATTGATAAGAGATAAAAGATAATCCAAATGCAACCCCTAAAACTACTAAAAGTAGGACTTCATGCTGGTGGAATTTGCCAATAAAATTGATAAACTTTGGTACTATTTTTGAACCTACCAATAAGACACCAAATATGAATGCCAATGTTATACCGATAGATACAAGAATGTCTATAATAGAAAAGTCGCCAGATGATGAACTAACAGATTGTAATACTGCTAACATTGAAACTATTATGATGTCTTCCATTATTGCCACCCCTAAAATGATATAGGAGGCTTCTTCTTTGATTATATTCAGTTCTTCCAGTACCTTCATAATAATAACAGTACTGGTAACAGAAATGGCAAGAGCAACAAATGCTGAATCAAATAGTGGAAATTGTAGAATAAAGAAACTTACAGAAAACCCAATGGCAAAGGTTCCAAATGCTTCTGATACTGCTATTGTCAATGCTTTCTTTCCTATTTTTCGAAGTTTTTCTATGGGAAATTCCATTCCTACAATAAATAATAAAAGAATTATGCCCATTTCAGCAAATAAGTTCAGAATATCAAGATTTAATATTAGACTAAATGGTGGAGTATGAGGGCCTATTATTATCCCTGCAACTATATAACCAATAACTAATGGTTGTTTTAATTTATAAGAAATAAATGCCATTACAGACGCAATAATCATTATGACTGAAAAATCTTGTATAATTTGTCCTAAAGCAATCTCTGACACCACTTTCTTTTAACAATTAATAGTAAAAGTAAAGAGTATAATAACCAAAGGAAATAAAATGAAATAAAATTTACCAAATAGAAAGGAGTAATTAGAATATTTTATAAAATAGACTTGACTATATTATTGTAAAAATTAAATTAAATGAAAAATATACACAATTCTAGTCTTTTAGTAAATCCAATACACTCTCATCTTCGCCTATCAAAATTCCTTTTCTCTCAAATAACTGCATTATACATATTGTAAAACCTACATGTGCACAGCTGTCATCATTACAATAAGTGCAAAATGGTACTCCATCGTCCATCTTTACTATTATAGATGAGTGAACTATATTGTCTTCTAAAATACATTCTTTATCATTTTCATATCTTTTAAGGATAATATGATTTTTAGATGATGTTTTATCTTCCGAATCCAACCATTCCATAAACGCAAATTCTCCATCATCTAAATCGGCTATATTAACAACATGATCTTCTTTCTGAGGCGCAACTACCTTTTTTTCAGTCTTATTTTTATGTTTGTCGAACATTTCAGGATCTTCTTTTACTATTCCTATGG
>DATFCH010000380.1:0-2202 GCA_035253345.1 Nitrososphaeraceae archaeon | reverse complement strand
TTCAATTTAAATAACTTTTTTAAAACAATTAAAAATTAACAATTATAACATTAATTAATTGTCTTCAGCAATAAATGATAATAGCGATACAAACAAAATTCTAAATAGTTTTACCAATAATATACTGCACTCTCATACATCGATAAGATTGGTTGGTATAATAAATGCAAATGGAATTACTATAAAGGAACAATACAAAAAAGACTTAGACCTGCTGCTTATTAAAGAAGAAACTCATGAATTGCTAAAATACAATAAACTATATAAAACTCTATCAAAGCTATATTCAAAACTTGGTAAATTAACATATTTGTTAGGAGATATACTAAATTGAGTAGATGTATAATTCCAATCAATGATAGCTATTACTTGCTTTGATTATGAAATTTGAAGAGAAGGATTTTGATAAAATAATAATAGAAAAAGTCATTCCCTTTATCAATAAAGAAAAAGAAAATTTCATTATTAGAGAATTAAAAAACAATCGATGTATTTTTATTGAGATATTGAATATTACATCGGTATACCATTTATTAGCAGATAATGAGTGGTGAAATCAAACCACTAATTTTATATTATATATTTATGTGCTCAAATTTGTCATATTTTATTTATCACTAAAGAAAGAAACTGTTAAAGCCTTAAGTTGAAGGATTTATTTCATTATGCATGTTAGTATATGAATCTAGAATAAAAATTTAAATTAATAATCTATAGAAAAATAACTCTTTGACTTTATACTTATATATTCGTAGGAAATAGCTCTTAATATCCATGCTCAGTGTTGAAGATTGGAAAAGATGGTTCATGTATCAGCTAATCGGCGAGGGAGTTCATAAGGCTATTTACCATGAACAGATTCTAAATGATCTTGGAAAACATTATGATATTAATTTGGAGAGAGCACTGAGAGAATTAATTAATGATGGAATAATAATGTTAATCGAATCCAAGAAGAAAAAGAAGTATATTGTTAATTTTGAAAGTATCTCAGCTGCTCAACAGATTCTTAGAATTGATAAAAATATACAGATTCAGAATAAAAAAGGCAAAAAAATTCATGACCATAATAACGTTAATTACCTAAATTCAATTAATGAAAAAAAAATTGTTCAATCTTTTTTGCCTGATCCTAGTGGATACATTTATTGGTTTGATAATGAAGAATATAGAAAATTTAAAAATCAAACTGTTTATAGAATATATTTTAAAGAAACAGATAGGATGAATTATGCTGCCCAATTAATAACAAAACCCATCGAAGGTTCTAAAATAATCCACATGGGATCACTTAACGATCCTAATTCACACATAGCTCGTTTATGGAGAGCAGTAATTTCAGTTTCGGAAGAAAATAAGGAAGGAACTTTTATACTTCAAGATATTCAGGATAAAGATAGAATTGCATGTGGAAATAATAGACAAAGAGGAAAAATTGCACTAGCTATTTTTAGGAAGCTAGGTTATATCCAACAGTCTGAGTTGAAAGGAAACTCAATTAGATTTAAATTAAGCGGTAAAAAACCATATTCCATAACTCTAGATGAGATATTCAACCTAACAAACAAATAGATTCTTAAACATTGTGTGATAGTTCTAGACGATTCCAAAATAGTAATTGAGGATAAAAAATAAAATTATCTCCTTTATTATGATAAATAAAATTTATTATCTAAATGTTATATTAGGAATGAAAATATAATCTCAACATTTTAAAGATAATAAATTATTAAAAACTATAGAAGTATATGAGATAAAGTCAATTTCAAAAAGATTATCAAAAATTAGACTATTTATAAAATGAGTGTTTAATTTACTAGATGTTGTAACTAATTGACTTAAAACATATAACAAAATTAGAAATGCGACCACTATAATTACAAGAATTATTATTCTATATTTTATATCTCCAAGTTTATTTTTATTTTGTATTGGAATTTGCTGGTGATTTTTTTGTTGATGAATTTTTGTTTGATTTCTTTTTTCTAATTCTTCCTTTCTCTTTTTTGATTGTTTTGTATTTAGAATTGGAATTTTCTTTACTAGTGATCCGTCTTTTTTTGACTTTTGAATTTCATAAAGGATAGCATCTTCTCCCTGATTTGATTTTAGATTAAAAAGATCTAGAGCATGTGAATAGTCATCAAATTCTTCAACTGATAATGACCATTCTACTTCCCATGTTTTGATATTTTCTATTTC
>DATFCH010000379.1:0-2637 GCA_035253345.1 Nitrososphaeraceae archaeon | reverse complement strand
TTTCTCCTAATACGTTCATAACATAGCCTGTTAGAAATAAACCAACAAATGCCATGTAAATTCCAATTGAAGACTCCCATTCATCTAAAATTGTACCAAGGCAGGTATAATCATCAATAAGCCAGAAAATTGCATTATAATGGATACATTTGCCAAAATTGGTTTGTAGTGTTCTCGTATTATCTTTCTATAGCCTCTAAAAGTTTTTTCAACAACTGCAATACGAATTGCTTCTGCAAGATATTCTTGTGTTACTGTACCAATAATTTGTTGTTTATTTATAATATCAATAACAGGTAGATGTTTGATTTTGTGAACACGCATTATTTGAATAGCTTCTTTTACAGTAGCAGAACTTGGCAGCGTAACTATTGGAGAGGTCATTATGGACTTGAGAAATACTAAATCTGAATCTTCTCCTTTCATAACTACCTTTTCTAAAATGTCAGTATCTGTTACAATTCCAACTGGATCGTCATCTATTATGGCTATGGCTTTCTTAAACATCTGTAATTTTTAACATAATGCATATGAGAAAAGTAAATTCTTGTTATAAGATACTATATACTTATGGATAGAATAAAAGATGTTAATTCTTGATTCGAAAATTATACTGTAAAAATCAAATATCTCTTAATTTTATCGACTGTCAATGCAACGCTAAATATTGGTTGTTATGGTCATCTGAACGCTGTTGAAAAGTTAGAATATGTATCATGAACAAGATTTATTTTTATGTTTAGTTTAGTTTGAAATAGTCTATAATCTTTCCATCATTAGCGTGAAATGTACCAACTAGTGTTTTACCATTGTTCTGTATTTCAACATTTAAAAATCCAAATTTACTATCTTGAATAACATAGAAATCATGTCTTTCCTCAACTGAGTCTAATTCATCACCCGCTGTTCCTACTGTAAGAAATATAATTCCATTATCTGAATTTGAATATTCTCATCGAAATAGATTTGTTATAATTGGTTTTGGTTCTACTTTTTTATTTGTCTCTTTTTCATATTTTTCATTATATAAAATGGGATATGTTCTCTCATAATATTGGTTATGACTTGAAATTACTAAGTCAACATAGTATTGTTGAAAGAGTTGTTGATAGATGTCACATAACTGTTCTGCTTCTAATTTATCCTGATCCGTAGAGTCTAACGGTTTATGTTGATGAACAATTATCCAGTTGACATTGGGTTTTGTGATGTCTTTTCTAGGTCACTTTTAATAAATTCATATTGTTTGCCTCCCTTTTCAAAAGGATGTTCTGTTGACATACTTAAAAAATGAATATTCTTGAAGTCATGAGAATAATATGGATTTTTTAATTGATGATAATCCACAATCTGTTTATATATATTTGCAAATTCGGCATCATGATTGCCTATCGCAATTTTCATTTTATCTTTTATTGGTTCTGACATCTCAATCCAACAAGCAGCTGATGGAGATTCTTTTACCTGATCGCCAGTAGTGATGATAAGTTCTGGATGTTGGGAAAGAATATTGTCTATTGTTTTCTTTGTCTCTTCGTTACAGTACCAATCTCCTGTTGCAATGAAATTATAATTTGTTGAAGCAAGAGTTGCATTTTGTTCCTGCAAATGTTTATCTTCTGCAAAAATCGGTAGATAATTAATATAGAATAATAAAATTAAAGGTATCAACATAACTAAAAATACTTTTGAACTAGATTTGGCAGTATTATAATTCATTATATTGACTTATTCCATGACTATAGTACAACCTAATAAATTCCTACCACTTATTCTCTAATTGTAAAAATTATGATTTTGTTAGTTTAAAATTATCAAGTATGTCATCGTCATCATCTCCAGTACGAAACTCACCAACTAAAGTTTTTCCATTGTTTTCTAGTTTTAGGTTAAGAAATCCATGTTCCTCTTCTTGCATTATATAATAATCCTCTTCATAGACAATATCTTGTAGTTCATCTCCTGCAGTACCCACAGTTAGAAATATTATTCCGTTTGTATTAGAATAATTGGATTCAGAATTATTGATAATTACTGGTTCTTGATCATCATTATTATTATACAATAGAGGATAGGTTCTCTCGTAATATTGGTTATGGCTTGAAATTACCAACTCAACATTATATTTTTCGAAGAGAGGATGATAAGTATTCCTAAGTTCTTCAGCCTCGTCCATATCATTCCTGGTAGAGTAAAATGATTTGTGATTATGAACCATTATCCAATCAATATGTTTATTCCTTGAGATTTTTTGTAGGTCACTTTTAATAAATTCATATTGTTTGCTTCCCTTTTCAAAAGGATGTTCTGTCGACATACTTATGAAATGAAGATTATTGAAATCATGTGAATAGTAAGGGCTTGTTAAATTGTGATATCTAGTTATTTGCTTATAAATTTTGGAAGAATCTCGATCATGATTACCTATTGCAATTTTCATTTTATCTTTTATTGGTTCTGACATCTCAATCCAACAAGATGCAGATTCCTCATCTTTAACATGGTCTCCAGTCGTAGTTATTAACTCTGGATTAACTGATATAATATTTTCAATAGTATCTTCTGTTTCATCATTACAATAAAAATCCCCGACAGCAACTATATTGACATTTCCATTATCAAATTGAGCATTAGATT